>CAYSAZ010000132.1:0-1961 GCA_964429065.1 uncultured Rhodobacterales bacterium | reverse complement strand
CGCGCATCACCAAAGGAATTGGACCTTTGGTCCGTGCCAGACATCATCAGCCAGCGCCCTGTGGAAAGATAGGAATTGCCCGTAAAATTTCGCTCCACAACTGTCAGATCATGCGCAGGCTCTATCAGCATAAGTTGCGCACCATAGCCGTCTGTCCGCGCAATTTTCCCGCGTTGATAAAGGAACCAGATATAACCATATGAGTCGATATCTCCATAATTCAACGGACCTGTGGTCAGATCACTATGCGGGGATAGTGACGTCAAAATCCAGGCCTCAGGCACAACCTGAACGCCGTTCCAACGGCCACCTTGCGCGACCATCGCACCGATGCGCGCCGTATCTCGCGCACTTAGATACATGTAATACATCTGGTGCAGCGAGCCTTTGTTTGGCCAGAACCACGGGTCCCCCATGACCACATTATCCGCGGTGAAATCTTGCATCCCCAAAGGACGTGCGAGAAATTCTTCCATAAATGCGCCAATTTCGTAACCGGTTTCCTGAATGAAAATCGTACCCAGCGCGTTGGCATCAAAATTGTTGGAGAAAAAATACGTCCCCGGCTTATGGCTGTCACGCGCTGGCCGATCGGTGATTTGGCTGTCGTGTTCACCTTCGGCCGGAATATAAATGCCAGAGCGAAACATCAAAAGATCACGGATGGTGGCCGTTTTTTCCTGATCAGTCAGCGGGGTGATCTCGTCAATCCCCAACTCAGCCAGCGTTTTATCAATATTAATCAAGCCCTTATCAACCGCAATACCATAAAGCAGGCTCAGAAAGCTTTTACGCATGGAATGGGTGTTCATGATCATATCGGTGGGACCATCTTCAAAAATCACCTGCTCGCCCAGCAGGATTATTCGCGCCCGAACCCGTGCATCGGGGCCGGGTGTAGGCCATATCTGCGCAATTTCAGTTGTGTCAAAATCCTTGTGGGCCAGTTCGGTTTGCGTATCAGGGCTGGGGTTTGAAATCCGCGGCAATGCGACCCAAATACCGATGCCAATCAGCGATACGGCCACAAATATCGAAGCTTTCTTAAACATACCTCACCTCTCAGGAATTAAATGTTACGGCTATTAACATAAGCGTGACTACCCTACTGTCAAGAAACGGGACATTCTTGGTTCGCTTTGCGCTTGCAAAAATGCCAAATACCATCGCAATCGCTAACTTGTGTCTGGCCTTTGAGCTTGCGGCATGTGTATTCTGGTCGAAAGTATATATTTTGATAGGAATACAATGACCAATCGCCCCCGCCGTTTTCCCGATGCACGCCATGATATTGCCAAATCTCAAGACGTTGTCGACACGCCCCAAACCCGCGCCCCGACCTATCGGCTGGCTTTTGCAGACCCGGATTTTTTGTGTCGTGATGAATTGCGTCCGGTGCGCCTGCAACTGGAATTGCTCAAACCTGAAATGGTGTTGAGCGAAAAAAATATAGAAAGCACCGTAGTGCTGTTTGGCGGTGCGCGCATTCCTGACCCGGAATTCAAAGATAAAGCGCGCACAAAAACGCTGGCGGAGCTGTCAAAATACTATGACGAGGCGCGTAAATTCGCCCGCATTTGCACCGAGCATAGTATGCAAAATGGCCATAAGGAATATGTGGTGTGCACCGGCGGCGGCCCCGGCGTGATGGAGGCCGGAAACCGCGGTGCGGCCGATGTGGGCGGCGAGAGCATCAGCCTCAACATCGTGCTGCCCCATGAACAATCCCCCAATAAATATGCCACACCGGAATTGTGTTTTAACTTTCACTATTTCGCCATTCGCAAGATGCATTTCTTGCTGCGCGCTAAGGCCATTGCCGCGTTTCCAGGCGGTTTTGGCACCATGGACGAATTGTTCGAGGCCCTGACCCTGATCCAGACACAACGCATGGAACCAATGCCAATTTTGTTGTTTGGCCGTGAATTCTGGCAAAAGATCATCAACTGGGAAGCCTTGGC
>CAYSAZ010000131.1:0-5849 GCA_964429065.1 uncultured Rhodobacterales bacterium | reverse complement strand
GGCCGATGGTGCTTGTCAGCATTACCGTAGTTTTGTGCATTGCTGGTGCAAAAAAGCACGGAAACCGCCCGCAAATTATCAAATCCAAGTATGACACCTGAATGGTGACCCCGAGAGGATTCGAACCTCTGACCTGCCCCTTAGGAGGGGGCCGCTCTATCCAGCTGAGCTACGGGGCCTGTGTTCGTATTGACAACATTCCCACGTACCAATCAAGTATTTAAGCCAGAGGGAATATTCGGTTAGGCGTAAATCCGGTGGATTTTCATATTAGCTATGGCTCTTTGAGGGCAGGAATGCAAAATATATACCAATTATATGACAAGGCAGGAAAGCGTATGGCGAATTATCTTTATCAGAATGATTTACCCGATGATCTGGATTTGGGGGCAGTGGTTGCCATTGATTGCGAAACCATGGGGCTGCACCCGCATCGCGACCGCTTGTGTGTTGTGCAATTGTCCTCGGGGGATGGCAACGCGCATGTGGTGCAAATTTCCCAAGAGCAAAAAGCGGCCCCCAATCTTTGCCGGATGCTGGCGGACCCTGATGTGCTAAAGTTGTTCCATTTCGGGCGCTTTGATATCGCGGTTTTGCTGCACCGTTTCGGAGTGATGACCGCGCCGGTATATTGCACAAAAATCGCCTCTAAAATGGTGCGCACCTACACGGATCGTCATGGGTTAAAGAACCTTTTACACGAACTTTTGCAGGTCGATATTTCCAAACAACAGCAATCTTCTGACTGGGGCACAACCAGTTTGAGCCAGGCGCAGATTGATTATGCAGCGTCGGATGTTTTATATTTGCACAGCCTTATGAAAATCCTGAATGAACGTCTGCACCGCGAGGGGCGCATGGATATGGCTCAGGCCTGTTTTGATTTTCTGCCCCACCGCGCAGCGCTTGATCTGGCCGGTTGGCCCGATATTGACATCTTTTCGCATTAACCGAGGCCAGCATGGATCATACTTCCAACCACATGAAAATGATTAAAACCGGGCAGCGGGTTTTGTCGGTTGAGGGTGCGGCGCTGATGAAATATGCTGATATTCTGGATCAAAATTTCGCGGATGCTGTGGATTTGATGCTGGGTGCCAAGGGGCGTATAATCGTTTGTGGTATGGGTAAATCTGGCCATGTGGCACGCAAAATTGCGGCGACGCTTGCCTCTACCGGATCGCCTGCGCAGTTTGTGCACCCGGCCGAAGCAAGCCACGGCGATTTAGGTATGGTCACCAAGGATGACGTGGCATTGGTGTTGTCAAATTCCGGTGAAACGCCGGAATTATCCGATATTATCGCCTATACGCGCCGTTTTTTGATCCCGATGATCGGGGTTGCATCAAAACCTGGCAGCACATTGTTAAAACAATCCGACGTAGCACTGGTTTTGCCCGCAGCCCCCGAGGTTTGCACCATTGGCATGGCCCCGACCACCTCAACCACGCTGACCATGGCGCTCGGCGATGCGTTGGCCGTAGCGCTGATGGAGCACCGCTCTTTTGCGCCGGAGGATTACCGCGAATTTCACCCCGGCGGCCAGCTTGGGGCGCGTCTTGCCAGTGTTGGGGATTTGATGCACAGCGCCGCTGATCTGCCCGTTGTAACCCCTGATACTTTGATGAGCGATGCGCTGTTAGTCATCACCCAAAAAGGCTTTGGCGTGGCGGGGGTGACGGATGCGGATGGCGGGTTGCAAGGTGTGATCACAGACGGCGATTTGCGCCGCCATATGGATGGCCTGCTAGATAAAACCACCCGCGATGTCATGACGCCGGATCCGTTGACCATAGCACCCGAGGCCTTGGCCAGCGAAGCTTTGGGCGTTATGAACGCGCGCAAAATCACGACGCTTTTTGTGGTTAAGACAGGCACCAATACGCCCGTCGGGATATTGCATCTGCATGACTGTTTACGCGCAGGGCTGGGCTAGGTTCATGCGCAGGGGCGGCTATTCCAGATTCATATATTTTCTGAAAATACTCCTGCCTTTGATCGCCATTGCATTGCTGGCGACGGTGTTTTTGGCGACCAAAGAACGTGGATTAGAGGGCGGGCTGAGCTTTTCCAAAATTGATATGCTGGCACTTGAAAGCGGCATACGGATTACCAAACCCCGGTTTTCGGGCAGCAATGCAACAGGTGACAGCTATTACTTTTCTGCCGATCTGGTGTTGCCCGATGCGCCTAATCCAAGCCAACTGAAGGTCGACGGTATCTCGGGGGAGATACAGTTTGCCCAAGGTACCAGCGTTCAAATTACAGCACAGAAAGCCGAATACGAGGTGGCGGCGCGTAAATTACGTATGGCAGAGGGCGTCTCCATCGTTTTTTCGGATGGTTTGAGCGTCAAGACAGATGGTTTGGTGGCGGAACTTGGTTTGGGACGTTTCTTAACCGATGGTGCCGTAACAGCTACCAGCCCGATGGGTGATATTGCGGCGGGATTGCTGCGTATCGAGACAGAAAAACATGATGGCGAAGAAAATCGGATGATTTGGTTTGAAAACGGGGTTAAACTGTCGATAATTCTGCAAAATAGTGCATTAGATAAGGACATAGACGAATGAGAGTTTCGATAATTAGCATAGCTTTGATAACGTTTCTGATTGCAGGCAATGCATTTGCCCAAGGCGCGCAGGTGCCATTTGCCGGGCTTGAGCTGGGTAAGGACACCAAGGTTGAGGTCACCGCCGACACTTTGGGCATTGATCAGCAATCGGGCAAGGCGGTTTTTTCTGGCAATGTGGTTATCGGCATTCAGGTCATGCGGTTAACGGCTGATAAAGTCGAGGTGGTGTATAGTAGTAAAAATGCGGGTGCTGCTGGGCCGATTTCAACGCTTTATGCAACGGGAAACGTGGTTTTTACAAATGGCGCTGAGGCAGCTGAAGGCAACGAGGCAAGGATTAATCTTGAAACCAATATTATTATCATGACAGGCGACGTTATCCTGACACAGGGGCAAAATGCCCTGTCGGCACAAAAATTGCGTATTGATTTAAAGGCGGGCACTGCTTTGTTAGAGGGCCGTGTCCAGACAATTTTTCAAACGGGAACCAATGAATGAGTGCAGCGGAAAACCTTTCGGTTACAGATGGCGGTGCCGGGCTTGAGGTCGCGCATTTGGGCAAAAGCTATGGCCGGCGCCCGGTGTTGCGTGATATCTCTATGACCTTAAAACGCGGTGAGGTGGTGGCACTTTTGGGGCCAAATGGCGCTGGCAAAACTACGTGTTTTTACTCTATCGCTGGGCTGGTCTTGCCGGATTCGGGCAATGTCACCATTGATGGCGCTGATGTAACGCATTTGCCAATGTATCGCCGTGCCAAACTCGGGATCGGATATTTGCCCCAAGAGGCCAGCATTTTTCGTGGACTTTCTGTGGAAAATAACATCCGCGCCGTACTGGAACTTTCGATAAAAGATCGCCAAAAACGCCAGCATATGTTGGATGAATTATTGGCAGAATTTTCAATAACACATCTGCGCCGTGCTTCGGCAATGGCCCTTTCCGGGGGCGAACGCAGGCGGGTCGAAATCGCGCGCTGTCTGGCCGGACAGCCAAAATATGTATTGCTTGATGAACCATTTGCCGGCGTTGATCCGATCGCAGTGGGGGACATCCGGGATCTCGTGGCCCATCTGAAAGACAAAGGGATCGGCGTATTAATTACGGACCATAACGTGCGGGAAACATTGGATATTGTGGATCGGGCATATATCTTGCATGATGGGGTTGTCTTGAAAAGCGGAACACCCGCAGAGGTGGTTCAGGATAGTAATGTTCGCCGCGTTTATCTTGGGGAAACCTTTCAGTATTAACGTGGGCCGGATCTGTAAAGGCGCGTTAATATGGCATTATCCCAACGGCTAGAAATCAAGCAAACCCAAAGTTTGGCGATGACGCCGCAACTGCGTCAAGCTATTGCGCTGTTGCAGATGAGCAATGCTGAATTAACCCAACATCTACACGATGAAGTTGAAAAAAACCCTCTGCTGGAACTGGTTGAGCCAGAGGTGGAGCCGCCTGAACCAAAACCTAAAGATAATGAAACTCCTAGGGAAACCTCTCGCGAGGCGATGCCTTTGCCAAGTTCGGGTACGCAAAGCCGCGCGGATACTTTTGATGTGTTGAGCACGATAAAATCCGAACAAACCTTGCGCGAAAATCTGTTTGGGCAAATCAAAATGTCGGAAAGTAATACACGCCGCGCTGATCTGGCCTGTCGTCTGGTGGATGAGCTGGATGAACGCGGATTTTTATGTGCGCCCCTGTTTGAAATTTCCGAAAGATCTGGCACAGCGCAAGCCGAAATGGAAGATGCGCTGATCCTGTTACAAAGCTGTGAGCCAACCGGGGTCGGGGCGCGCGATCTGAAAGAATGCCTTATTTTACAGCTCGTTGAAACGGACCGGATGGATCAGGCAATGGCAACACTAACGGAACATCTGGATATTCTTGCCACAGGTAATCTGGAAAAACTTGCACAATTATGCGCCCTAGATTCCGATGAACTGATGCGGGCAATCGCTGTGCTGAAAACCCTCAATCCACGGCCTGTATCCGGGTTTGACGTTGGTATCGCACAAACGGCAGTGCCCGATGTTATTGTCAGCCCGAATCCATCTGGGGATTGGCGGGTTGAGCTGAATACCAACACTCTGCCAATGGTTTTGGTGAATGAACAATACGCAGCAGAAGTTTCGCGCGATGGCACAAAAGCACAAGAGTTCGTTAGCGAATGCCGTGCAAATGCCCGGTTTTTGATCAAGGCAATGGACCAGCGGGCAAAAACAATTTTGAAGGTCGCAACCGTCATTGTGCAGCATCAAAACCAGTTTTTTGACATTGGAATATCTGGCCTGGTGCCCCTGACCCTTAAGGCCGTCGCGAGCGAGCTTGGCATTCACGAATCAACCGTTAGTCGGGTCACCAGCCAAAAATATCTATATTCTCCGCGCGGAAATATTGAACTGCGTTTCTTTTTTGCCCAAGGTCTCGCGCGCCATGATGGTGGGCCAGACATTGCAACACCGATTGTGCGCGAAAAAATTCGGGCGCTAATTGCTGCTGAAAACAGCAAAAAACCACTTTCGGATGAAAAAGTCACAAAAATTGTGTACAATAGCGGCGTAGATGTTGCACGGCGGACGATTGCGAAATATCGTGAGGCTATGGGTATACCATCATCGAGTCGCCGGCGGCGAAAGCATCAGAAAAATACGCATACATAACGTTGCGGCATCTTTTTCTGGGGCAAATATTACCTATGTTGACTCTTACAGTTACAAACCCTAGGTTCCGCGCCCTGCGGTGCCGCGCATTTTAACCCATTGTCGGCCAGACCGACAAAATAAACGGGGAGAGATTATGAGAATTCAGATCAACGGAAAGCATATTGATGTGGGCCACGCCCTTAGAAGCCACGTGGAAACACGTATGATTGATGCGGTCAGTAAATACGCTGAAAATCCTGTCGATGGCAACGTCACCTTTTCCAAGGATCAACATGAATTTTTGTGTGATATCTCGGCGCATCTATCAACCGGGCTGAACGCGCACGCCAAAGGCAGGGCAGCTGATATTTATGATAGTTTTGAAGGTGCCATCCAAAAGATGGAAACCCAGTTGCGCCGTTACAAACGCCGCTTGAAAGACCATCACAAAGATCGCAACGACCCGATCGAAACTATTGGTGCGCCGTCTTACGTGCTTGCATCTGGCAATGATGTTGAGGAACCGGAGAGTTTACAGCCGGTGATTGTTGCCGAAATGGAGACCAGAATCCAGACGCTCTCAGTTGGTGAGGCCGTGATGCAGATGGAGCTGGCAGACACCGAAA
>CAYSAZ010000130.1:0-5937 GCA_964429065.1 uncultured Rhodobacterales bacterium | reverse complement strand
ACCTTGAATCACAGATCAGACCATTTGTGAATCCAGAACGTCAACAGCCCCTAGATAACAAAAGCAAAAACCTGCATCAAAAGGCATGATTTCCCGGAATTTTACATAGAGGGATCAAACGGGTTTAACCGCCCTGCCCGCCACATAGGTTTCCACAATCGCACGGTCATCGCCAAGGGTTTGCAGCACGAATAATTCTTCGGCCAGCGTTTCAACTGTCTCCATACGCAGCGCCATTGCCGGGGTGGCGTTTGCGTTCAAAACCACGATATCAGCCTCGGTTCCAGTATCAAGTGTGCCGATTTTATCTTTTAACCCCAGCGCCTTAGCGTTACCGAGAGTGATCATATAAAATGCATATAGTGGCGGCAGGTTCTGGCCTTGCAACTGGCAAACCTTATAGGCCTCATCCAAAGTACGCAGCATGCTGTAGCTGGTGCCGCCCCCAATATCTGTGGCAATAGCAACGGGGATATCAGCGTTTTGGATGCGAGCATGATCAAACAGGCCCGAGCCGATAAATAGGTTTGAGGTCGGGCAGAAAACGGCTACGGAGCCTGTCTCGGCCATCACCGATATTTCCCACTCACTAAGGTGAATCGCGTGGCCCAGCAGGCTGCGCGGCCCCAGTAAGCCGTAGTGCGCATAAATCCCCAGATAATCGGGGTGTTGGGGGTAAAGGGACATGGTTGTGGCAATTTCAGCGCGGTTTTCTGACAGATGGGTTTGCATATAACAGCCGGGATTTTTAGCCACGAGGGCCTGGGCTGCCTCAAGCTGTGCCGGGGTCGATGTGATCGCAAACCGCGGGCTGATCGCATAGAGCGCCCGCCCCGTCCCGTGCCATTTATCAATCAGATCCACACTATCGTCATAACCGCTCTGCGGTGTGTCCAACAACCCATCGGGCGCGCCTCGATCCATCAGAACCTTGCCGCCAATCGCGCGGATATTGCGCGCAGCCGCCGCATTAAAATATGCTTCGGCACTGGTTTTATGCACGGAACAATAGGCGACCGGGGTTGTCGTGCCATGGCGCAGCATTTCATCAAAATACTGCGTTGCAATGCGCGCAGAATGGTCCGGATCAATGAATTTGGTTTCGGCGGGAAACGTATAATTTTGCAACCAGTCCAGCAGTTGCGCCCCGTAAGAGCCGATCACCTGCATCTGCACGAAATGGTTGTGCGTGTCGATAAATCCCGCCATCAATAAATGTGGGCGATGGTCAATCACCTCCACATCCTGTGGCATGTCATCAAATACGCCCATGCCCACAATTTGCCCGTTTTCAAGGCAAAGCGCGCCATCTTCGATGTAAGAATAAGCGGCGTGATCATCCACATTTTCCGGGCGCGCGGTAAAGCTTAATATCCGCCCACGTAATATTTTTTGCGTCATTTTGCGCCCTCGTACCAGGCGACAATCAACGCACGTTCAGCCGGTTCCATATACGTTACATTGCCCGGTGGCATCGCGTGGCTGCGTCCGGCTTGCAGGTAAATCTGGCGGGCATTTTGGGCGATTTGATAATCCTCTTCCAACAACACATCTTTGGGCGCGCGCGCAATCCCCTCCCAGTAAACCTCGGCTGCGTGACACATGGAACAGCGCCCAAGGATGGTGTCGCGCACCTCCTCAAATTCAACCGCCGCCAGCAAGCGTTCCTGGCGCAGGTTCAGTGATACCTCAGCCGGGTTGGTCAGGATTTTTGGCACTGTCGACAGCCAAATGATAATTAAAAACAATGCAGTAGTCGCAAGCCACGTCCAGCGCGGGTTGCCGCTGCGCGCATGTCGGCAATTAAAATAATGCCGTATAGTTACCCCCATCAAAAACACCAGCGAGGCAATTACCCAGCTGAATTCCGTAGCAAAAGCCAGCGGATAATGGTTTGACAGCATCAAAAATAGCACCGGCAGGGTCAGGTAATTATTATGGGTCGAACGTTGTTTGGCAATGCGGCCATATTTCGGGTCAGGTCTGCGCCCTGCGATCAGGTCTGCAACGACGATTTTCTGGTTGGGGATGATGGTGACAAAGACATTCGCGCTCATGATTGTGGCGGTAATTGCGCCTAAATGCAAAAACGCCGCACGCCCGGTGAACACCTGGCTGAAACCCCAGGCCAGCGCCACCAGAATTATATAAAGCAAAATCATCAGGCGGGTATTATCCTGCCCGAAACGCGATTTGCACAATAGATCATAGGCAAACCAGCCCCCAAATATCGATACCAACGAGAGCGTGATCGCCCCCCAAATCGGAATTTCCAGCCCGTCAGTGTTGATCAAAAACAACTCGGCCCCGCCATAATACACCAGCATTAAAAGTGTAAAACCCGACAGCCACGTTGCATAGCTTTCCCATTTGAACCATGTCAGATGTTGGGGCATGGCTGCGGGCGCCACCAGATATTTCTGGATGTGGTAAAACCCGCCACCATGCACCTGCCATTCCTCGCCGTGCGCACCCACCGGCATATTTTCGCGCCGTCGCAGCCCCAAATCAAGCGCAATGAAATAGAATGACGACCCGATCCAGGCAATCGCCGTGATCACATGCACCCAGCGCACAGCAAAGGCCAACCATTCCCAAAGTATCGGATATTCAAACATCTATGCCCCCTGTTTTTCACCAGAATGCCAGAGTTCCGGGGCAAAGGTAAGTCGATTCCGTAAGGCAGACTTTCAATATTTATTAAATAATGATACCAAAGTGTCTGTGCTAAATGAGGGTTAAATGTCATATCTCAATAACATCAAAATGTTTGTGCGTGTGGTAGAACTGGGCAGCCTGTCTTCTGCGGGGCGCGATCTACGTGCTTCGCCGGCTGTGGCCAGCAACCGGATCAAAGAGTTGGAAAAATACCTTGGTGTGCGATTGTTTAACCGCACGACCCGCAAGTTGACCACAACTGAACACGGGCGGATATTTTATAGCGGTGCTTTGAAAATTCTTGAGGCCCTCAATAGCGCCGAAGCGGCAGTTGCCGAGGTGACCCATAATCCCAAAGGCTCCATCCATGTAACGGCGCCTCTGGGGATCGGGCGGCGCTTGATTGCCCCGCTTATCCCTTTGTTTCATGCCAAATATCCCGATATTGAGGTCCGCTTGCGCCTGTCTGATCGTGAGGTTGATATCACCTCAGAGGCGTTGGATGTAGCGTTTAAACTGGGCCAGGTGCCGGATTCAAATTTTCGCATGCACGGCATAATTGACTGCACGCGCGTGCTGGCCGCCTCGCCGCAGTATTTGCAAAACCACGGCACACCGCGCCATCCTGACCAACTGATTTCCAACAATCACCGCTGCCTTTTGCTGCGCTACCCCGGATCCAAGGAATATTTCTGGACCCTTCAGACCAGTACCGGCATCCAGAGGTTTGATGTCTCGGGGCCATTTGAATCCGATGACGGCGATGTGCTGACCCAATGGGCGCTAAACGGCCACGGAATAATCAATAAACCCCGTTTTGAGATCACCGAGCAGCTGCAAAACGCCACCCTGATCGAGATACTGCCAGACACGCCGCCCGAACCTGTCAGCCTTGCCTGCATTTTCCCTCATAAACGCCTGCAAGACACAAAAACCCGCCTGTTTATTGACTATATGACCGGAAACATTCGTCAATCTGTCCTTGAAATTCTTGCTGAATAGCAAAAGATTAACCAGAAATTGCCTTTAGTGCATAACAGATCGCGCCAGATGCAGCCACACCCACATCACAAAATTGCGGAGGGGTACATGCCCACAGTTTTAGTTAAAAATGCCGATATTTTAGTCACGATGAACGCCAAGCGGCAGGAAATCAAAGGCGGCGGCCTATTTGCCCGTGACGGGGTGATAGTCGCCGTTGGCCATGATCTGCCTGTCACGGCGGATAAAGTGGTGGATGCTAGGGGCTGCGTTATCACGCCGGGGCTGGTCAACACGCATCACCATCTGTTTCAAACTCTCACCCGGGCCGTGCCAAACGGACAGGACGCGCTGCTGTTTGGCTGGCTGCAAACGCTCTATCCGATCTGGGCGCGCATGGGGCCAGATGAGGTGTTTAGCGCCGCCCAGACCGGTCTGGGCGAACTGGCATTATCGGGCTGCACCATGAGCGCGGACCACCTTTATCTTTATCCCAACGGCGTGCGGCTTGAGGATACGATCCACGCGGCTCAAAGCATCGGGATACGGTTTCACCCCACGCGCGGCTCTATGAGTATCGGGGAAAGTGATGGTGGCCTGCCTCCGGACGCTCTGGTCGAGAAAGAGGCCGCGATTTTGAAAGATTCCATCCGTCTGATTGATACTTTTCATGACCCAAGCGACGGTGCGATGCTACGCATTGGCCTTGCGCCCTGCTCACCTTTTTCTGTGTCACGCGAATTGATGCGCGACACTGCCTTGCTGGCCCGTGACAAGGGGGTGATGTTGCACACGCATCTAGCGGAAAATGACGAAGACATCGCCTATTCGCTGGAGAAATTTGGTGTGCGCCCCGGTGAGTACGCCCAGGATTTGGGTTGGGTTGGTCCTGATGTGTGGCATGCGCATTGCGTGAAGCTTGATGCTTCCGAGATCAATCTGTTTGCCCGCACCGGCACTGGTGTCGCCCATTGCCCCTGTTCAAATTGCCGCCTTGGCTCTGGGGTTGCGCCTGTACGGGCGATGCGCGATGCGGGGGTTAATGTAGCACTGGGGGTTGACGGATCAGCCAGCAATGACGCGGGGCATTTGCTGTCAGAGGCGCGCCAAAGCCTGCTTTTGCAGCGCGTACAAAACGGGGCCGATGCCATGTCGGCGCGCGAAGCTCTGGAAATTGCCACCATCGGCGGCGCGGCGGTTCTGGGGCGCGATGATCTGGGAGCCATAGCGGTTGGAAAACGTGCGGATTTCGCGATCTGGGATATCACTGGCCTTGCCGCCGCCGGCGCATGGGACCCCGTCGCAGCACTTATCCTGTGCGGCCCGCATACTGTGCGCGATTTGTTTGTCGAGGGCCGTGCCGTGGTGCAAGACCACACCCTGACAGGAGTAGATTTAGGAGCCGTTACAAAACGTCAAAACACCTTGGCCCGCGCATTGGCAAACGGAGGGTAAAGACGCTTGCGCAAAAGATCCCAGTGCGTTTTGCACATACATTGATCAGTAAAACATGCCATATTTATCAGGGTTTGATCTTCTGACGGCAACACATCTGGCTATACTTCTACAAGTTCAGGAAAGACATTCAGCCCTCTATAATTATAAATCGCCCATCCAATCAGTTTGAAAACGTTATTGATAACTTTTTGAAGCAAAACAAGCGTCATCAACTCAGTATGTCGTGAAATTTGTCGCAAAAACTGTTGGTAAAATATGCCTCACATATACCTTCAAAGGACCGTAAATCAGTCTGTGATTGCGTGACGGGATTACCCATAGATCAATCCATAGTGGCCGTTGTGCCGACAGGAGGGCTTCTTACCATGAGCATAATTGATCCCTCAAAATCTTCGGCATTACGCAATACCCTATACCCGCATTTTTCAGCAACCCGGATTGAGGCCCTATGTTCTGGTGCAATCAGACAGACTGTACGCGCGCCAAAACTTTGGCCATCCATCCAGTTTAGTGCAGCAAGGCATGCTTCGGTCGCATAACCTTTACCCATATGGGCCGGGTTAAGCACATAATTCAGCTCAGGGTGATCATCAAAATCAGGGCCATGGCCGCGCATGGCATTTATGAACCCCGCCAGCCCGACAAACGCGCCCGCTTTGTCAAACACCAGCCAGGTGCCATAGCCAAGGATCGTCCAATTACCGGCAAGCCGCAAAAACCGTGGCCAGCTTTCGGCGCGGGTTTGTGGCTCAAACGGCAGGTCTTTGAGCATCTCTGCATCGCCCCAAAGTGCTGCGAAAAGGTCGAAATCATCCTTATGGGGCAAACGCAGGATTAACC
>CAYSAZ010000129.1:4116-5960 GCA_964429065.1 uncultured Rhodobacterales bacterium | reverse complement strand
ACCCTTTGAGGGGCTGCAAGCCCGGGTGTTAACGGGTTTTGTCAACCGGTCTTACCGGACTTGTGTTGGTTCCCCACGCCGGGTTCTGGTGTGATATGAAGCCTGACACTTCTATTTTCTGCAGTAAGTTTTGCACATATTCCGGCGCTGCGGAATATGCCATTATACGGGGCGTTCTGGCGGCCGAGAGAATGTCCTTTGTCGTATTCGGAAGCTTTTCCAGAAAAACCGGGTATCCGGAAATCTGCAAGTGGGACGATCCGGAAACCTCGATTCCGGGATACAAGTTTGGATTCAGGGAATGACTGATCTGAAAAGATCCGAATGAAATTAATTCGTTTAGATTGCTACAATCCATAATCGCGATTGCGTTGCTTTGGTTAATTGCAATGCCGGTTATATCACCAAACACCTGATTTTTTACCATTTGGGATTTTCCCGGAATAAGCCAAAGTGGATGCTTTGACCGTACCCGCCTAATGCCGTTCTGGGTGTAAACCCTAAGCAATGAAAAACTGATACAACCGGGATAAATCATCGAGTATTTCCACTCGGAATAAAGCCCATCAGGAAAAATACTGTGATGTGCCGGTTCATATACAGTCGGCAATAACTGATCCAGACCGGTTGGTACCGTATCAGCAGCATGATGGTTGTTTGGCGAAAACGGTTCCAAAAGAATGCGTGCGTCGACATTGAAATAGTCACAAATACGTTGTAATAACAAAGGCCTAGGGCTGGCTTGGCCTGACAGATAGCGGTTGAACTGGCTGCGATTTATAGATAGCTTTCGGCACAGTTCGGAAATAGAGGGTTCGTTCTTTGTCAGCACTCTAAGATTTTGGCTGAATACAGACATAACATCCCGATTGGTTGCGGTATTTTCTGGTTTCATGATTGTTGGTCCATTTCCCGCCAAATTCACAGGTTCGTATTTTCGTTACTTGATGGCTGCGATCAAAACAGCCGAATCCTAATGGGTGATGCTAACTAGACTCAACTGTGATGCCAAGATTATTCAATTTTGTGCGCCTTATTTTTTCTACAGTTTTATCCGTTCGGCTAGCGTGTTGTGAATGCTTCTGGGAGGGGGTTCTGGTGAAGCGCGGGCGTTACAGCACCGCGCAGCCGGGGACTGGAAATAATAATAAAATGGGATCAGGGGAGGAAAAAATGCTGGATGAAAGCAGCGCTGATAATCCGTATATTATCGAAATACGTGACTTGCATAAAAGCTATGGCGCCTTGGAGGTTATCAAGGGTGTTGATATTAGCGCCAAAGCGGGTGATGTGGTTACGCTTATTGGCTCGTCAGGGTCTGGCAAATCCACCATATTACGCTGCGCCAATCTGCTAGAGGATAGTCAGCAGGGACAGATTTTCTTCAATGGAGAAGAGGTTAAATGGAAGGGGCTCGGGTTGGGCCGTCGCCCGTCGGATAAAGAGCAAGTCATCCGCATTCGTACCAACTTATCTATGGTGTTCCAGCAGTTTAATCTGTGGTCGCATATGACGATTTTGCAAAATGTGATGGAAGCGCCGGTGACTGTTCTTGGGCAGGATAAGGAGCATGCCGAACAGGTCGCTCGCGAGTATCTTGAAAAAGTGGGTATTGGTGACAAATGCGATGTCTGGCCCGCCCAGCTTTCCGGTGGCCAGCAACAGCGTGCCGCAATTGCACGCGGCCTGGCGATGGAGCCCAAAGCCTTGCTGTTTGATGAACCCACTTCGGCGCTGGATCCCGAACTGGAGCAAGAGGTTATCAAGGTTATCAAAAATCTGGCGATCGAAGGCCGCACCATGATGATTGTTACCCACGATATGCGCTTGGCGGCGGATGTGTC
>CAYSAZ010000129.1:0-4016 GCA_964429065.1 uncultured Rhodobacterales bacterium | reverse complement strand
CAGCTGACACTGTGCGTATGGGAACCGAGGGCGCATATGCCCCTTACAACTATATCAATGATTCTGGTGAAGTTGACGGCCTGGAAATTGAACTGGGCAATGAGCTTTGCAAGCGCGCAGAGCTGACTTGCGAGTGGGTTGTAAATGACTGGGACAGCATTATTCCCAATCTGGTTTCCGGCAACTATGACACCATCATGGCCAGCATGGCGATCACACCATCACGCGACGAGGTGATCGATTTCACACAAGATTATGTTCCGGCGGCCAAATCAGCATTTTTGGCAATATCCGATGATGTTGACCCAAAAAACGCCGTCATCGCCGCCCAAACCGGGACAATTCAGGCCAATTTTGTTACGACTTACGGGGACGCAACACTGGTTGAATTCGCTTCGGCAGACGAGACTATCGCAGCCGTAAGAAACGGAGAAGCCGACGTGGTCTTGGCTGACGAAGAATTTCTGGCGTCGTTTGTCGCGCAATCGGGTGGTGAACTTATGTTTGTAGGTGATCACCCGCAGATCGGCGGCGGTGTTGGCATGGGTATTCGGGAATCCGATGCAGAATTGAAAGCCAAGTTCAATGTCGCCATTGAATCGATGAAAGCAGACGGTTCGTTGAACGCGCTTCTTATCAAATGGCTTGGTAAAGACGCCAACATTTTCGAATAATCCCTGAAACCAACAGGACAGAGCGGGGCTATTGCGGCCCTGCCCGGTATAACTATGTTTTCATATTGCGCAGACCCCGATACCCTTGATGGGCTGAAATGGCTTTCTTGTTACCTGACAACAGGCAAGCACATGGCGTTTTACATGTCATTTCTGACAGTTATTGTGCTTATTTCCATAACGGCTCCCATTGCTCTTTTGTTCGGCTTTGGGGGGGCTACAGCGGCGCGGTCACACTTTGCGCCATTGCGGTGGCTGGGTAAATCCTACAGTGCAGTTGTGCGTGGGGTGCCTGACATAGCATTTTTCATGTTCTTTGTGATCGCGCTTGATCAGGGGCTGGAATATTTGCGCCACAAGATAAAGTGCCCGGATTGGGATGCCCCCATACGGCAGGGCAATGATTTTGTTGTCTGTGCCGAGGCAAAACTGCCTTTGTCCTCGGCGGCCACCTGGGTACATGAAACCTACGGTTTCCTTCTGGCTGTTTTTACCTTCGCGATTATTTTTGGCGCATTTGCTGCAAACGTTATTTATGGCGGAATGCGTGCTGTCCCGCGCGGACAAATGGAAACAGCCGAAGCGTATGGTATGACGCCAAGACAAAGTTTTTGGCGCATCCTTGTTCCTCAAATGTGGGTCTTTTCGGTGCCGGGTTTGTCAAACCTGTGGATGGTTTTGATCAAAGCCACGCCGCTGCTGTTCCTGCTGGGCGTGCGTGACATTGTTTACTGGGCCCGAGAATTAGGGGGTACGAAGATTGATGTCTTTACCTATCCCCACCCCGATTGGCGGCTCTACTATTTCCTTGGGCTGTTGGTTTTCTATTTGGCCTTCACCCGGGTTAGTGAAATTGCACTTAATAGGATTATGAACCGTCTAACCAAAGGTCAGGCCACTTCCGGTGGTGAATCGCAAAGGAAAGCAGCATGAACGCTTGTATCCAGACAATCCAGGATTACGGTCTGCGCTCTATTGGTTATGGAGAGAGACTGTTACCTAAATCGGATTTCACCCTTTGTGAGCAATTCACACTCATCGGGTCGGGCCTGTTGTGGAATATCTACTTTGGTGTGCTTGCTTTGTGTTTAGGTTTTTTTGCCGCCACAGCAATTGCTTTGGCAAAGGGCAGCAATATTTGGATCCTGCGCAAACCGGCGCAATGGTTTATCTTTATTTTCCGTGGATCGCCTTTGTTCATCCAGTTCTTTTTGTTCTACGAACTGTTTGTTTTATTGCCGAAAATGGGTTGGAATCTTAATTTTGGCATTGCCGAAATCTCAATCGAGACGCGGTGGCTAACACGGGCCTGGATGGGCGCGCTTATTGTGTTATTCTTGAATACCACAGCCTACACAGCCGAAATTTTCTACGGAGCCCTAAAATCCATTCCCAAAGGCGACATAGAAGCAGCCGATGCTTATGGCCTTTCAGGCTGGAGCCGCTTTCGCCGGGTGATCTGGCCCACAATGCTTCGTCTGGCTTGGCCGGCCTATACCAATGAAGCGATCTTTATGTTTCATGCGACCACTCTGGTGTATTTCTCGGGCTTTCCGGCGTGGAAACAAAAGGGGGATGCGCTTTATTATGCCAGCTACTTTGCTGATAAAACGTTTAACCCGTTTATACCGTATCCCATTCTCGCGATGTATTTCATTATGCTCACGATGCTGGTGATTAGCCTTTATAGCCTGATAAATACGCGGCTAAACAAACATTTGGAACTGGAAAGGCGGCAGAAAGTTCGTTTTAAACCACAGATATTTCGTTAGGGTTATGGATCAAGTGGGGGCCTTGCAGCGGTTTGTGTCAATCCATTCTGCCATCCGAAATTGCTTCTCCGTCCCTGTCCGTCGTCGTTCCGCCTTAACAATTAGATACCACCGTTTAGAGGCGTTTAGCACTTGGAATGCGGTGGCCAGCGTCGCCTGAATATCAGCACCTTGCCAAGTACAAACTAAGGGTTTTGTCGCAAAGTTTTCTTAAGTGTAAATCGGGCTGTATTCACCATATTTAAGCCGCCAAACTCGCAAATTGTTTGAACGGAGATCTGTGGTTTGTCTGAATTTGTTTCTTTCGGATCATGTGGGTTACTTCGATGCCCGCGCGCGGGGCAGCCTAATCTGAACAGAAATGTGGGCTTTGTAACGGTGAAGGAAACTTTGCGACAGAACCCGTCCGCTGGCTTGCTGGCAAAAGGGTTTTGCGCGCTGATCCGAGGAACCCCGATCCCGTTGCAACTGTGGATAACTATAGCCAGATAAAGATACATCCATTGGCTCCGGTAGAGCAGATAGGATTCACATTCGGGTGGAATAGGTCAAAATCCGCCGCTTAGTGGGCTGGCTTCCCCTCGCCCCTTGCAAACACATGCGCCAAGTGGAATGTAAGTTTCTGGATAAACAAATGGGAGCCCCTTTCGATGAAAACCACTAATGCGCAGGCCCATGGGCAAATGACGCGTTGTGCGCGGCTGATAGTATAGTCGCGCCGGGAACCTAATATGAACCACGCGGAAAAAGGGCGGACTGGCAGATGCCCATGCCACCTCTGGTTACCAATTTTCCGCTTGCGGAAGTCATGATGGCACCTTGATTGAAACCAACCCGAAAACTGTATTATTTGGGCTACGAAATAGCCCCTTTGAAAGGAAGACCTATGAAAAACCTTAAGAACCTAACTCTTGTGGCCACGCTTGTGCTTACCGCTGGATGTGATGGTATTTTGGCGCCGGCTGTTTCTGGCGGCAGGGCGGCCAGCACCCAGACCTCCCAAAATTGGGTGGAAACCGTTGGCGTTGTAATCGGTAGTGCTCAGATGCCAGACGGGGTATTTGTCTATACGTTGCAATACGAGGTTGTGGGCGGGCACGCCATAAACCGCGAAGGCGACCTTATTCAAGGCCCACTTCCCCAGATGATTTTCAATGCGCCGGGGCTGGCGGTAAAGGGCCAAAAGGTCCGGCTGCGCTACGCTGCTGACGAACCTATTAATTACGTATTATTGGAAGACATCCAGTTCTCCCCTGCAAACTAATAGCATAAGGCTCTGTCGCAAAGTTTACCGAAGGAAGACTGAAAGCTTACGCTGGACACAATTATCCGGCGAGGGCCGCAAACTGCTTGAAAGGCGACACGCTATTTTGACCGAGTTGCCCCTTGCGGATCATGTGCGCGGTTTCGATCCCTGCCGGTGTTGCGGCAGCTGAATAGGAGGCCTTGAAGCCTAGCATTAGGCGAGTAATCTTCTTGATGAAACGGTGGTCCTGCTCAACAATATTGTTGAGGTATTTGGATTGAACGATGTTGATGGTTCGACCAGTTCCCGTAAATTTGAGGATGA
>CAYSAZ010000128.1:0-6025 GCA_964429065.1 uncultured Rhodobacterales bacterium | reverse complement strand
GACCAAAATGGCTGCGTCAACGCTTGGACATCATCTTGGGCAAATGGACAAAGGCGGGGTGTTACGTCGACGTACCAAAGGGCGTGAGACATGGTTTTCTATGGATTTTGCCCGCCTGAATACTATTCCGGCGGGGTTTTCCAATAGCTGCCAAAATAGCATTTTAAACTCATAAACTGTGCTCTAACACCTATTATTAGCGCTTGATATTTCGGATTGCATCGCGCCGCGCAAAAGGTTTCATAGCGTTGCCATGTTCTGTGATAAATTGCAGTACTCGGTCAGGGTCATGGCGCGAGAGGCTGCGCAGCCACCATGAAATAGATTTTTGGATGAACCAATCATGATCGGGCACGTAATGTGCTGCCCAGCCGAGTATGCGCTCACGTGCGGCCAGCGTGGCAGTATCTGGGTGGTTTTGTTTGCTCCAGGGCAAGGTCATGACCATGGCAGCGCGGCGCACCCACATGTTTTCATCTCTTGTCCATCCCTCAACAATGTCCAGGCGTGCAGGGTCGGCGAGCAAGCGGCGCGCACCGGCAGAACATGCGTGATCAGCGATGGCCCAGGAATCAAATTGTGGCACCCAACGCTGGATCTCGACCCAAACGGCGGCGTCGGGGCGGATACGGGCCTGGGTTAACAGTTTACTAGCAGCGATTCGGGCTTCGTGGATGTCACTGTCCCAAAGAGTTGCGGTGATAGAAATACGGGTTTCAAGATTACTTTCAGCGCGCCATTTTTTAACCAGATCGGCAACCTGTGGTGTCGGAATCCCCAAATGCACGCGTTTTGATTTATGATAGGCGGCTTTTTGCTTGGCGCGTGCAGGGTTGCTGAGGGCCTGAAGCTGTTGCAGCGGGGTCATTTTGAGGTCTTTGCGGCTTTGATGGCTTTGGCTTTTTCCATCAGACGTTTACCAAGGCCGGGCTTGTTAATCTGTCGTGTTCGCGCAATGGCCAAGGCTGCATCGGGCACGTTATCTGTGATCACCGAGCCAGTGGCGACAAATGCGTCATCCTTGATTGTCAACGGTGCGACCAAGGCGGAATTAGAGCCGATAAAAACCCGGTTTCCAACCTCGATATGATACTTGTTTGCCCCGTCATAGTTGCAAAATATCGTACCCGCACCAATATTTGTGCCCGCGCCGATAGCGGCATCGCCGACGTATGTCAGATGATTAACCTTGGCGCCTTCTTTGATGTCTGCGGCTTTGATTTCAACGAAATTCCCGACCTTGGCTGCGGTTTTTAGCGTAGTGCCCGGGCGTAGGCGTGCGTAGGGGCCGATCTGGCAATCAGGGCCGATATGGCAGCCCTCAAGATGGGAAAATGCGTGGATGGTGGTGCCGGACTGGATCAAAACACCGGGGCCAAAAAATACGTTTGGCTCTATGGTAACATCAGGTGCGATGTCTGTGTCAAAAGCAAAATGCACGCTTTGGGGTGCGGTAAGTGTAACCCCGTTATCAAGGGCTGCACTTTGCGCGGATTGTTGGAACGCGGCCTCGGCAGTTGCAAGGTCGTGGCGCGAATTTATGCCTTGGGTCTCGGCTTGCTCGCATGAAATTGCTGTGCAGGATAAACCCTGGGCGCGTGCAATGGCGACGATATCGGTCAGATAAAATTCGCCGCTGGCATTATCATTGCGCATGTCGTTTAGCAGGGAAAACAGGGTTTTTGCCGGGGCGGCGATGACGCCCGAGTTGCAAAACGTGATATCAAGCTGCGCTTCGGTGCAGTCTTTTGCTTCGATAATAGCATCAAGTTGATCGCCCTCCATCATAAGGCGGCCATATTTTGCCGGGTCTTTCGCCTCAAATCCCAGCACAACAACGCTATTTCCAGCGGCACGGGCGTTTTGCATGGCGCGCAGGGTTTGGGGGCGGATAAAGGGGGTGTCGCCATAAAGTATGATCACATCACCCGCAAAATCTTTTAGGATATCGGCTGCCTGCTGAACCGCGTGGCCCGTGCCTTTTTGTTGTTTTTGCCAGATAATATCGGTATTTTTATCAAAAGTTTTTGCCGATTTCTCGACCGCTTCACCACCATGCCCAACAACGACGATGGTTTTGTCGGCTTTTATCATCTGCGCGCGTTGCATGGCGTGCCAGAGCATGGGGACACTGCCAATGTGATGGAGCACCTTGGGGCGATCAGATTTCATGCGGCTGCCATGCCCGGCGGCAAGGATAAGGACGGCGGTGCTCATGTCAGTTCTCCGTTAACGATTTTCCCTCTTTTAGCAGGCAAGCGTGCGGGGCAAAAGCGTTAAGGTAGGCACAAAGTGTTTCAGCCTGTCACAGAGGCCTTGAACTTTGCGTTACTTCGGCAATATAAGGGCAGCACGCGGGTGTAGCTCAATGGTAGAGCAGCAGCCTTCCAAGCTGAATACGTGGGTTCGATTCCCATCACCCGCTCCAGCTATTCGTCTTCCTCATCCTCGACAATCAAGGTGATGGCCCCGTCGGTTTCAAGCTGGCGAATGCCAACGATTACCTCATTCATGGCCGATTCCATGTCTTTTTTCTTGATTGTTTCCATTTCACCGAGTTCTTCGCGCAATTGCGCCGCGGCGCGGGTGGAAAGGCTGGAGAGGATGAATTCGGCGGCTTGCGGTGCGTCCGCCTCGGCCCCTTTGAGGGCTTTGAGCAGGGTTTCAGGGGGCACGGCGCGGGTAACGGCGGAAATGTCGCGGGGCTGAATACGATCCGGGATATCGGGAAAAGTAAACATGACTTTACGGATTTTTGCAGCCGTTTCGGGATCATTTTTGGTAAAATCATCGAGTAAACGCTCACGGGTCTCGCTTTGGGCGAAATTCATAATGTCGCCGGCACGTTCTACCGGGGATTTTTCGAACATATCCGGGCCGTCACTGGCGAATAATGTTGTGCTGATGCTTTGGCCTATTGCCTCAATCACCTCGGGGCTGGCGTCACCGGCGTTGATAATGGCTAACATTACTTCACGGGCCTGGGTTGGTTCCATGCCACCCAAAACCTCGGCGGAAAAGGTCGAGGGGATTTTGGAAAGAACCGTGGCGGCGACCTGCACGTGTTCAGTTTCAAGACATTTACGCAGATCACCCGGTTCCGCGGAGGTGATTCTGGTCCAGACATCAACATCGGGCGAGCGGGTATAAGCTTTGCGAATATTGTCGAGAACCTTGTCGCTGACATGACCTTTAAGGGCGTTAAGTGTCTCTTCCAGCTCGCTGCGCATCGAGAGGCCAAACGCCCCGAGTTCCGTCAGAAATTCCAGTATGACCTGATCAACTGTATCGCGGCCAACATCACCGTAATTTGCCATGATATCGACAACGTTTTTTAACGATTGCGTGGCGATTTTATCAAGGTTGGGCGCGGCATCCGCCTTGATCAGTACACTTAAAAGCACTGCCGCCTTTTGCTGTTTTGTAATCGGCACTGCCGCCGGATTTTGCGCAAGCACAGGTGGGGAGGGCGGTTTTTGCGGGACAAGGGCAACGGACATATAGATAGCTTTCTGCTAGGTTTGGTGATTTGGCTGGAAATCGGTTAAGGAATGATGAAATATTGCAGATAAATATCGGTGCTCGGGCTTTTCACAAAATAAGGAGGTTGGTTTTAAAAAAATATATCATAGATGATCGTGATTGCATTCATGCTCGACCCTGTTGCGGGGCTGGCCCAAGAGGTGCCAGATAGCGGTGACACAGTTCTTATTGATGGCGACTGGGAGGTGGTTTTTGACTGGAGCACGGACGGGTGCACAGAGGGAAATATCCCTGACCTTGCGGTGCGTGCCTATCGCGGGGCTGATAAGCGGATCAACCTGATAATTTCCCATACTGAAGGGTATGTGATGCAGGGGCAAAATTTTGATGACTTGCGCATTGATTGCAATCCTGTCAGCCGTTCGAGCGAAAATGCTGATCCGTCACAATATACGGATAAGGAATGGCTGGCCTCGGTTTATACAGAGGATGGAAATACCGTGTATGCGTTGGTTCATAATGAGTTTCAGGGCAATAATAAGCCAGGTGCTGTGTGCCCATCAGGGGAATATTACCAGTGCTGGAATAACACGATTACAATGATGGTTTCAAAAGATGGCGGCAGGAATTTTGTGCATGCAGCAACACCGCCCGGTCATATGGTTGCCAATGTACCACAGCTTTATGTTCCAAATGGCGGGGTATATGGAGCATTTTCCCCCAGCAATATCATAAAGAAAGATGGGTATTATTACGCATTTTTGAAAATCCAGACGTATTTTGTTGAAACGCAGCATACATGTTTGATCCGCACCCAAGACCTGTCTGCGCCGAGCAGTTGGCGCTATTGGGACGGGGTTGCTTTTGAAGGTAAGTTTGCGGATACCTACCTTACGGAAATACCATCTGTAAGTGAACATAGCTGCCCACCCTTGGCGTTGGATGAAGTTGCGCAGTTATATGAAGGGATTACCTATAATACCTATTTGGAAAAATTTGTGCTGGTTTGGGTAAGCAATGATCCGCGTAAAGATCCTGTGGATTATGGGTTTTACTATGCGTTTTCTGAAGATCTGATACATTGGGAACGGCGCAAGTTATTGCTTGAGGTACCGTTGCCCTGGACCGTTCTTAACCCAGGGGAGGTTAATTATTTATATCCGACATTGATTGATCCAGATAGTGCCTCTATGAATTTTGAAACAACTGGCGAGACTGCGTATTTGTATTTTACCCGTAATAATAACGGGCATACGTCCCTTAACAGGGATTTGATGCGGGTTCGGGTCGTGTTTACACAAGGGCATTGAGGGTGCGAGAGGGTTTACTTCTCTTGGCTTGCCCCAACATATCTTGTTGCTGTAAAAGGCGTTAAGAAATGAAAACGAGGGGATGATATGCGGCGGGTTGTTGTTACAGGTCTTGGAATGGTCTCGCCTTTGGCATGCGGGGTTGAGGAAACGTGGAAACGTCTGTTGGCCGGGGATTCGGCTGCGGGGACGATCACACGTTTTGATGCCGAACATCTGGCAACAAATTATGCCTGCGAGGTGCCGCGCGGTGATGGCAGCAACGGCACGTTTAACCCTGACGACTGGATGGCCCCCAAGGAACAGCGCAAGGTTGATGATTTTATTATTTACGCGATGGCAGCGGCAGAGATGGCTGTGCGCGATGCCGACTGGATGCCCGAGGATGAGAATGCGCGCGAACGCACCGGGGTTTTGATTGGTTCGGGTATTGGCGGGCTTGGTACGATTGCTGAAACGGCTGTTATCTTGAAAGAGCGGGGGCCGCGCCGGGTTTCGCCGTTTTTTATCACCGGGACATTGATTAATTTATGTTCGGGGCAGGTTTCGATCCGGTTTGGTTTTAAGGGACCAAATCATGCGGTTGTTACGGCGTGTTCTACGGGGGCGCATGCGATTGGGGATGCGGCGCGTCTTATTCAGTGGGGCGATGCGGATGTGATGGTGGCAGGCGGGGCCGAGGCGCCGATTTGCGAATTGGGGATCGCCGGATTTAACGCCAATAAGGCGCTGTCGACCAAACGCCGTGATGCGCCCCAAACGGCGTCGCGCCCATATGATGCGGATCGCGACGGCTTTGTGATGGGGGAGGGCGCCGGGGTGTTGGTGCTGGAAGAATACGAACATGCGCGCGCGCGCGGCGCCAAGATTTACGCCGAGATTCTGGGCTATGGATTATCGGGGGATGCCTATCATATCACGGCTCCGGCTGCGGATGGGGATGGGGGCTATCGGTCTATGAAAATGGCGCTGGAACGAGCTGGACTGAAAGCCGGGGATGTGGATTATATCAATGCACATGGAACCTCGACCATGGCGGATACGATTGAGTTGGGCGCGGTTGGACGGCTGATGGGGGATGCGGCGAAAAGGGCGACGATGTCTTCGACGAAGTCTTCTATCGGGCATCTTTTAGGTGCTGCTGGCGCGGTTGAGGCAATATTTTGTATTTTGGCCTTGCGGGATCAGATTGCCCCCCCAACGATTAATCTGGATAATCCGATGGTGGAAAC
>CAYSAZ010000127.1:0-6087 GCA_964429065.1 uncultured Rhodobacterales bacterium | reverse complement strand
GACATGCGGTTTGTCATGTTAAAGAATCCTGCCACCGCCGCGATATCCCAGATGTTGGCGTCCGTAAAACCAACGTCGCGCAGGTGTTGACGGTCGGGTTCCTCAATCTTATAGCTCGCCTCGCTCATCAGCACGGCAAAATCCAGCATGGCGCGTTGGCGGGCGGTCAGTTTGGCAACGCGGTAGTTCATCACCAAAGCCTCGCCAAGTTCGGGCATGCCGGATAATTCCCGCACCGCAGCCCCGTGGGCCACGAGGCAGTAAAAACAGCGATTTACAGCCGAAACCACTACCGCGATCATCTCGCGATCCAGTTTTGAGAGGCCGGAATCACCCAGCATCAGATCATTATACATGCCCGAAAATGCGTTGAGCTTGTCGATATTATGGGCATACGCGCGCAAAACATTCGGCACCATCCCCAGCTTTTCCGCACAAATCGCAAAGAATTTCGCGGTGCCCTCTGGCAGTGGGTCAACGGCTGGAAGATTAAGGGCGGTTGGTAAATCGGTCATAGGGCCTCCTGTTTGCGGTAATGATATCTGCCAACCTCCACCATCCCGAGGGATCGGTAAAGCCCGCAGGCTGCGGTATTTGTACTTAGCACCACCAGGCTGAAAGTTGCAGCGCCGTTGCGCAACGCCGAGGCCCCGGCTGCGCCCATCATCAAGCGTCCCAACCCAAGGCGGCGCATATCCGGCATGATCTCCAGCGCGTGCATCATGGCAATAGCACCATCGCAGCCGACAAACATTGCCCCTGCCGGTTGATCCATGATCCGGCCAAGAAAATATGCTTTGGGCGCTGGCGCACGGCGCATAACTTGCAACCGACCCGGGCCAATCCCGCCTTTTTGCCAAATCTCGGCCATCACAGCCAGAGGTTCAGGCGCGTCGATCGCCACAAGGCCTTTTGGGTCAAGTTCAGCCAGTTTCGCCGATGGAGCGGCGAATAATGTCACCGGATCCTTAATGAAATACCCCCGGCCAGCCAGCGCGCCGTCCAACGTCTGATCCTGATCACGGATCATGAATAATCGCGGCTGGGCTATGGCATCCATTGCCTGTTCAACGGTCTCGATATCCCGGGGGGTAAAGTGATCCTTGCGTAGAGACGCAGAAGAAACCCTTTGCCCGCCGCCCGCTCCGCGGCGCAAGGTAAACGGCCCGATTTCCTGCATGCCGGCGGCTGGCCATGTGGTGTCAATCACGGCGTAAAGACGGCTGGCACTGGGGGGTGTCCAGCTCATATCACGCATCTTTCCAGCATCGGCTTTTCAGACAGGATACGTTCAAACCCCAGCGCGGAAAGATCGAGGCTTTGATAGGCGCCCGCCGTAATCCATTCAGCAATTGCGCGCCCTATGGCAGGGGATTGTTGCAACCCGTGACCGGAAAAACCATTGGCAAAGATGAAATTCGCAATCTCGGGATGTGGCCCGGTGACCGCGTTTTGATCGAGCGTGTTATAGGCATAATGCCCCGCCCAGAAACGCATGGCCTTGATCGCCTCAAAACTCGGAGATCGCGCGGCAAGAACGGGCCAGATGATATTCTCAAACTCGCCGTGGCGTGGCTCAAAATCATCATGGGCAACAACGGGATCATCATTGGGGCAACATCCACACAGAAAATGCCGCCCCTCAGGACGCACCCAAACCCCGCTTGGGTCGATCATCAGAGGGAGCTTTCCGCTGGGCGGCGTGGCACAATCAAACAGGAAATTCGTGCGTTTACGCGGCTCAACCGGCAGTTTGATCCCGGCCATGGCCGCAATATCCGCAGCGCGCGTGCCAGCGGCGTTAACGAATATGCCACAGGTAATCGTTTCACCACTAGCCAGCGTCACCCCCTGCACCGCACCTTTGCTGACACGCAGCCCGGTGATTTCCCCCGTGATGCGCGTAGTGGTGGCATTTTGGCGAAATCCGTTCAGCAATCCCATATTATCAAACCACCCTTCACCGGCGCGCCCAAGGCTTGCCAGTGTGATGTCATCAATGTGTAAATGCGTAAACTGCGCGCCAAGTGTTTCGGGATCAAGCAGCGCCACATCCGCCCCGTTTTTAACCTGCACCGCGTTGTTATCGCGCAAAATCTGCGCACCGGCCTTGGTGTTGGCAAGGTAAAGATATCCCAGTTCAACCAAGTTCAAATCCACCCCCCAGCGTTTTGGCGCCGATTTCAGAAAATCAATGCCAAAACGGCTGATTTGCACGTTCAAAGCCTGCGAGAATTGCTGCCGGATACCGCTGGCAGATAAAGCGGTTGAGGAGGTCGCAAACCCCGGCGCGCGCTCAACCACAATGATTTCACCGTCAAAACCAAGGTCGCGCAGGAAATACGCAATGGCGCTGCCAATGACCGCGCCACCGCATATAAGAACGTCAGCTTTCATCGGTGACTTCATCAGCGGGGTGCGGATGATTGGTGAACCAGCCGCCCACAACACGGGCAACGCGGGCGTTAGGGTCCTGACGTTCGGTTTTTGCCAGAATATCGGCGCCATAGCCATCCGCGCTGTCCTTCGGGCGATACCCAATATGGGCCGCACGCGCATTTGACACCGCACTTTGGGCGTTATCAGATGTGCCATAGATCACCGAAAATGCAACCCGCGGGGCAAGCATCGCGGCCTCGGTCAGGCGCAGGCAATCGTCAAAACTCAGCCAGCTCCAAAGCATCCGGCGGTCGGTGGGTTCAGGAAAGCATGAACAAATCCGCAGATTTACCGATTCCACCCCCCATTTATCCCAATAAAGACTGCCCAAATCCTCAATAAAACATTTGGTCATACCGTAAAATGTATCCGGGCGATGGCGCCCATCGGTGCCTAGAACAGCGTCCACCTCAGCAAAGCCAACCGCATGGATTGAGCTAGCATAAACCACCCGTTTTGCCCCGTGCAGGCGGGCACCTTCATACATATGATAAGCTGCAGGCAACGTATCTGTCATGATCTCATCAAAACTTTGCTCTCGCGGGACACCGGCGAAATGTATAATGATATCAACGTCTTTAGTCACCTCAAGCGCGGCTTGCTTGTCGGATAAATCCATCACAATCAACTCTTCGCCCTTAAGGGCCTCGCCCATATCAACGCGATCAACAAGGCGCATGTGTTTGCTCAGATGCTTAAGGCCGTGGCGCAGATGTGTGCCAAGACTGCCTGCTGCGCCTGTGATCAAAATTCGGTTAAATTCGGTCATACTATCCTCGGATCTGGCTCATAGTTTGCTTTGGGGTCAGGTTTTCGGGGTCGACAACCAGCTCCAGCAACCCGCCGGTGTTTGACTGTACAGCACGTTGAAAAGCCGCTGCAAACTGGGTAGTTTCAGTCACCTTTTCAGCGTAAAACCCATAGGCTTTTGCGATGGCTGTGAAATCAGGATTTTGGATGTCGGTAAAGCTGGTGCGCCGGGGGAAATCACGTTCCTGATGCATGCGAATGGTGCCATAAGTGCCGTTGTTAACCACCAGTACCACGGGTTGAGCCTCGGCTTGCATGGCTGCGCCAAGTTCTTGCATATTCATCTGAAAATCACCATCACCTGCGATGCAAACCACCAGGCGATCAGGGTGCTCAGCCTTGGCAGCAATCGCGGCGGGCAAACCATAGCCCATGGCGCCGGATTGAGGGGCGAGCAGGCGCGCAGCATCGCCATATTGAAAGAATTTATTGTGCCAAATGGCAAAATTCCCGGCGCCATTGGTTAAAATAACATCTTTGGGCAGGACATTTTGCAAGTGCTGAACCACTGCCCCCATATCCACGCCATTATCGCGGATGGGCAGGGCCATACTATCGATGTAAGCTTTGCGTGTTTTTGTGGCCCAATCCTGCCAATTGCCCTCTAGATTAAGCTCTGCCAACATCCCACACAGCGCATTTGGCCCCGCATGAACCGGCATATCTGCCTGATATATCTTGCCAAGTTCGCGATCACTGGCATGGCTGTGGATCAGAGATTTGCCGATCCGGGGCACCGGGAAAATCGTGTAACCATCCGTGGTATTCTCGCCAAACCGGATGTTGAGCGCAAATATTACATCCGCGCGATCAATCGCCGCCTTAAGTGCCGGAGTTTTGCCCAAACCAGCGTCACCGATATAGCTTGATGAGGTATTATCAAGGATATCTTGAAACCTGAACGCGCTGGCAACTGGCAGGTGGTTACCCTCGACAAATTTGCGCAAATCCTCGCGCCCCTCGGCATTCCACCCCGTACCACCAATCACCACCACAGGGCGTTTGGCGGCTGTCAGGGTCTTACGAATGCCCTCAAGGGCTGTGGGCGTTGGTGCTGCCTCGGAGGTTTTTATTCTGGGTCCGGCAACGGCCTTGCTTGTGCTTGTCAACACGTCCTCTGGCAGGGCGATTACCACAGGGCCAGGGCGACCGGATACCGCTGTTGTGAAGGCGCGCGCCAGGATTTCTGGGATGCGGTCCACATCGTCAATCTCGACAACCCATTTAGCGACAGTTCCAAAGTATGCTTTATAATCAATCTCTTGGAATGCCTCGCGGCCCTTCATATCTGTGGCGACCTGCCCGACAAACAAGATCATCGGGGTTGAGCCTTGCATGGCTGTGTGCACTCCGATAGAGGCGTTTGTCGCCCCCGGGCCGCGGGTTACAAAACATATGCCCGGCTGCCCTGTCAACTGTCCGTGTGCCGCAGCCATAAAGGCTGCACCCCCCTCATTTCGGTTGCCAATCAGTTGAATTTCAGGAGTGTCATAGAGCGCATCAAGCACCGCCAGATAGCTTTCACCCGGCACGCCAAAGGCGCGTTTCACACCCTGCGCCAGCAAGCAATCAACCAAAATCCGGCCGCCCGTTTTTCGCATAACAATCCTTTGAATATCTCTATTCTGTCAAAAGCCAGTCGATCACAGATAATGCGGTTGCGAAAGCTGTTTTTATCAAAAATTATACGCTAGAGACAAATCCGCAGCAGGGAAAATACCGTTTTTGTGATAGCTCATTAACGGATGGGCATAAATTGCCAGATCAAGGCTGAAACCGCCCCTCTTCCAGCCCATTCCCAGAGTTGGCGCAACCGGAAACGGCAGCTTGATTTCCGGCAATTTAGAACTGTTAATCGTTAACGGCACAATCATTCCATAACGCATGGCAAAATCTCCATAACGCTTTTCTGCCCCCAGCCTGATGATCTGCACATTGATATCATAGCTGCCGTAGCTGCCAAACATGACCTGATAATCCATTGAAATATCAAGGGTATCACTGTAATTCCAAAGCATGCCAAACGTCACATCCGTGGGAAATTCCGTTTGAAACGTTGTTTCAGTAGTGCCATCTGCATCCGTAGTTTTGACCGAGACATCCAGTTCAGTGTTAACGTCCTTGACCGAGAGCGCCAGCGTTAGAGTGTCCAGAATTTTATAGCGCGCGCCAAAGTTAAACGTAAGCGCTGACGCCTCAGTTATCACCATATCGTAACCTTCGACGCTTGTAGCATTGCCGCCGCAAACGAAGGTTGCACAATCGACCATGCCCAGACTAAAACCAACCGCCCAGCGATCGGAATCCATTGGCGCAAAAGCCAGCGCAACACGGTAATCCTTGGTTTTTGAGATAACCGTGCCATCAAAATCCCCGAGATTCCGGGCAAAGCGTACCGCAAAAACACGCTTTCAAAATCATCCTCAGAAAACTGCCCGCTGGCTTTGAAATGCAGTCTTGGAATATAGGAAACCGCGATCACGGTCTTAATTCCGACCCTTTCCAACACAGGCAGCGAGAACGCCATGCCAGCAAAATTAATCGGGGACAATTCCCCGTTTAGCTGTCGGGAAACAGAAATTTGGTGGCCGTCAATCAGAGCCAACCCCGCAGGATTGCTGTAAATCGAATAGATATCATCGCCAATCGCCACACTTGTGCCGCCCATAGACACATATCTGGCGCCAACCCCCATAAGCGTATCACTGCCCTCACCGACAAACGAACGATCCTGGGCGTTTAGCGGTGAGGTCAGCAAAAATACGACCAGTGCTGTGCCTATAATGCGCACATACGTCAAAAAACGGATATTTGCATATATTTCAGGAAAGTTCAGCG
>CAYSAZ010000126.1:0-6215 GCA_964429065.1 uncultured Rhodobacterales bacterium | reverse complement strand
CTAAGCGCTATGCTTGTCAGATAATGCCTATAGGCTTAATAGAATTGGAATTTTGAGATTTTTATCAAACCCACCAAACTTTCTGGCGTTTTAATAATCTCTCCGCGTCGTTTTGGTGATGAGCGAGGGTTTTTCTGCGAGACGTGGAACGCTGCTACGCTCGCCAAACACAGCATCAACACTGTCTTTGTTCAGGACAATCAATCGCTTTCTGGCACCGCTGGTACTGTTCGCGGCCTGCACTACCAATCTCCTCCTCATGCGCAGGATAAACTGGTGCGTTGCGGACGTGGGGCATTGTTGGATGTGGCGGTGGATATCCGCAAGGACTCGCCAACTTACGGGGAATGGATCGGGGTTGCGTTATCGGCTAAGAACGGCAAACAACTACTGATCCCCAAGGGCTTCCTGCACGGGTTTGTCACATTAGAGCCGGATACAGAGATTCTGTACAAATGCTCGGACTACTACGCCCCGGAGTGCGACGGGGCGATCCGGTTTGATGATCCGGACATCGGTGTGGATTGGGGTATTTCGCCTGATCAGGCAATATTGTCAGAAAAAGACACAGCCGCGCCATTCCTCAAGGATTTTGATAGCCCGTTTGCCTACGAGGTTGCCAAATGAAGCTGCTGATCACAGGTGGGGCAGGCTTCATCGGCTCGGCTGTTGTGCGCCAAGCCATTGCCGCAGAGCACCAAGTCGTCAACCTGGATGCGCTCACCTATGCGGCTTGCCTTGATAACGTTGCAAGCGTCTGCGATAGCCCGCTTTATGCCTTTGAGCATGCTGACATTCGCGATCCTGACGCGCTCACACGCATCTTTAATCAACACAAACCCGATGCCGTGATGCATCTGGCAGCGGAGTCTCATGTTGATCGTTCGATCGACGGGCCTGCCGCATTTATCGAGACCAATATTAACGGCACATACCAGTTACTCGAGGCAGCGCGTGCTTACTGGCAGGCGGAGGGCGAGCCTGAAGGGTTCCGCTTTCAGCATATCTCGACTGACGAGGTCTATGGAACTCTCGGTGCCACGGGCATGTTCACAGAAGACACTCCCTATGCGCCGACTTCGCCCTATTCGGCCTCCAAGGCATCATCCGATCATCTGGTCCGCTCTTGGCACGAGACATATGGCTTGCCGGTTGTTATAACCAATTGCTCGAATAATTACGGCCCGTATCATTTTCCCGAAAAACTGATCCCTGTTGTTATTTTGAAGGCCTTAGCTGGCGAGCCTATTCCCGTTTATGGCGACGGTAAAAATATTCGCGATTGGCTTTATGTCGAAGACCACGCGGATGCGCTCCTGAGGGTATTGACGAAAGGCACGTTGGGCCGGACATACAATATTGGCGGTGAGAACGAGGTAACCAATATTGCGCTCGTTCGCACGATTTGCGCGATTCTCGACACCAAACGCCCCACAGACACGCCATATGCCGCGCAAATCATTTTTGTTACTGACCGCCCTGGCCACGACCTTCGTTACGCGATTGATCCCACACGTATCCGCACAGAACTGGGTTGGCGACCCTCGGTCACATTGGAACAGGGGTTGGAGATCACAGTTCAATGGTATCTCGACAACAAGAAATGGTGGCAGGCACTGCAAAACCGTCAGGGAGTCGGCGACCGTCTCGGGACCGCCAAATGAATATCCTTGTGTTTGGCAAAACGGGGCAAGTCGCAAGTGAACTGCAGCGCCAAGCCGATGTCACGGCGCTGGACCGCTCTCAGGCCGACTTATCCGATCCTGCAGCCTGCGCTGCGATTATTAGGTATACGAATGCCAACGTAATCATCAACGCTGCGGCCTATACCGCCGTTGACCAGGCCGAGTTAAATGAGGGCTTGGCAACAACTATCAACGCCGTCGCGCCAACCGAAATGGCCAAAGCTGCCGCCAATCGTGGATTGCCCTTCCTGCATATCTCGACGGATTACGTATTTGATGGTTCGGGCAGCGCACCACGCAACCCCGAGGACCCCACACGCCCGATCAACGCCTATGGCCGTAGCAAATTGGCGGGCGAACAGGGCGTGGCCGCTGCTGGAGGAACCCACGCGATCCTCAGGACCTCGTGGGTGTTCTCGGCGCAGGGTGCAAATTTTGTTAAAACCATGCTTCGACTTGGTAAAGAGCAAAGCGCGCTTAGCATCGTTAACGATCAAATTGGCGGCCCGACCCCCGCCGCCGATATCGCAGCGACTTTGCTGCAAATGGCTGGGGCACTTTGTTCTGACAATAGTGGCATCTACCACTATGCTGGCGCGCCCGAAGTGAGTTGGAAAGACTTTGCATCCGAGATTTTCAGGCAAGTGGGCCTACCTGTCGAGGTTTCCGGGATTTTGACCACAGATTATCCAACACCTGCAAAACGGCCACTTAGCTCACGGCTTGATTGCACCGCGATGCAAAATATGTTTGCTATTTCACAACCAGACTGGCGGGCAGGCCTGACCAAAGTGCTACAAGACCTAGGAGATATCTGAATGACCACGCGCAAAGGCATTATCCTCGCCGGAGGCTCCGGAACCCGGCTATACCCTGTCACAATGGGTGTCTCGAAACAGCTGCTGCCGATCTACGACAAACCCATGATTTACTACCCGCTATCTGTACTGATGTTGGCCGGCATCCGCGAGATTGCTGTTATCACCACGTCTGAGGATCAAGCGCAATTCCAACGGCTACTCGGCGACGGTTCGCAATGGGGCTTGCAGTTTAGTTTCATAATTCAGCCCGAGCCGGCCGGTCTGGCCCAGGCTTATATTTTGGCCGAAGCATTTCTGGCCGGCGCCCCCTCGGCGATGGTGCTGGGCGACAATATATTCTTTGGCCACGGCCTAACCGAAATACTCATCCAGGCTAATGCCCAAACCGACGGCGGTATGGTCTTTGGCTATCGCGTTTCCGATCCTGAGCGGTACGGCGTTGTTGGATTTGACAAGGATGGAGTCGTAACATCGATCATCGAAAAACCGGAGGTCCCGGCCTCTAGCTATGCTGTCACAGGTTTGTACTTTCTGGATAAAACAGCCTCCGAAAAAGCCAAACAGATCAAACCCTCCACCCGAGGAGAGCTGGAGATAACAACTTTACTTGAAATGTATCTCAATTCGGGCACTCTAACCGTCAATAAAATTGGCCGGGGCTATGCTTGGTTAGACACCGGCACCCACGGTAGCCTTCTGGATGCAGGAAACTTCGTACGAACGCTCGAGAAACGCCAAGGCCTGCAAGTCGGCAGCCCCGACGAGATCGCGTTTGAGAAAGGGTGGATCGACGGTGATCACCTGAAAAAACGGGCAGAAGTGTTTAAGAAAAATGATTATGGGCGAAGTTTGAACCGGTTACTTAAAAACTGATACTGTAAGCTGGCCTCAAAAAATTTCTGCCCCGCAGCCCGCTTCTCAGCGTTACCTTCCATTTCTAACGACCGCAGCTTATATTGCGGCGCTCCAGCGAATATCCACTAGCGGGAGGCCTACAATACCAGCAACGAGGAGGGCATTGGCCAAAATCTTGGCTAATCCATTGTTAAGTGGGAAAGTTTTGGTAGCGGGAGAGGGACTTGAACCCCCGACACGCGGATTATGATTCCGCTGCTCTAACCACCTGAGCTACCCCGCCGGACCGTGTGTGTATTTAGGGTAGAGCAGTGAGGGCGTCAAGCGGGGAAATGCGGGGCTAACTACAAGATTTTGTTTGCGCAAATCGATATTAAGAAACCCGCCGTGGTTCTGTCCTTCGGGTTTCTTTACAAAACCACAATCAAGGCAACGCTCAGCCCTAATGCGACGCCAGCAAGCCCCCAGATTAGGTTGGTGAAACGTGCCGGGGTCTCGGGCGTTTTATTGAGGTTCAAAAGGGCGCTTTCGGCCATCTGGGGCAGGCGCGGGCCAAAACGGGATAGGACTTTCAGGGTGGCTAATGTGTCGCGCAGCATGGCTTTGGGGCCGATGTTGTCGCGGATGTATGTCTCAATCACCGGGGCAGAGACGTCCCACATGTTGATGTCCTCGCTTAGGGTGCGCGCAACCCCTTCAACCACCAGCATTGTGCGTTGCAAAAGGATCAGTTCGGTGCGGGTCTCCATGCCGAATTGTTCTGTTACATCAAATAGATGCGCAAAAAGCCGACCCATGGAAACCTGGCTGGCGTCGTAGTCGAAAATCGGTTCACCAACCGAGCGGAGCGCCTGTGCAAATGCATCAATATCCTGATCGGCTGGCACATAGCCTGCCTCAAAATGGACCTCCGCGACACGGCGGTAATTGCGGCGCAAGAACCCCATCAGAATTTCCGCATAGGCACGGCGGGTGTAGGTATCTATGCGCCCCATAATCCCGAAATCGAAGGCCACCAAATCACCGTTGGGGGCATATTTCAGGTTGCCTTGGTGCATATCGCCATGGAAAAATCCATCGCGCAGGGCGTGGCGCAAAAAGGTTTGCAGGATGCGGGCGGCGAATTCTTCGGCATTTTGGCCCGTAGCAAGAATGGTCGCAACATCCCCAAGCGCAATTCCCTCCACCCATTCGGTGGTCAGCACCCGGCGGGCTGAAAGTTCCCAATTGACCGCAGGCACGCTAAAACCTTCGTCGTCTTTTGTATTATGGGCAAATTCATCGGCGGCCGAGGCTTCCATGCGCAAATCCAGCTCTCCGCGCACAATGCCGGCGAAATGTTCGATCACGGCACGCGGGCGCAGACGGCGCGAAAAGGGGGCGAAAAACTCGATGATACCAGCTGCCAGAAAAAATGCATCAACGTCGCGCATGAACGCCCGCTCAATGCCCGGACGCAACACTTTGACCGCAACAATCTGCCCGGTTTCGCGCACAACGGCCTTGTGCACCTGCGCCAGTGAGGCGGCCGCGACAGGCTGTGAGAAACTTTCAAACGTCTCGTCAATCGTCAGCCCCAGCTCTTTTTCAACCTCGGCCTTGGCGATGGCGGTATCAAACGGCGGCAACGCATCTTGTAAAATGCGCAGATCGCGCGCCAGTTCGGCCCCCACTACGTCAGGACGGGTAGACATAAGTTGGCCAAATTTAATATAGGCCGGCCCAAGGGCGGTTAGCGCCCGCAACACCGGAGGCTGATCTGGATCACCACGCAAACCCAGCCATTGCACCGGCCAGCCGATGATACGTGCCACAATGCGCACGGATCGCGGGGCATTCATGGCCTCCAGTGCGACCTTCATTGCCCCTGCGCGTTCAAACGTGGCACCGGTGCGGATCAGACGCCAGAAATTATGCGGCCCTCTCATATTTTCCAGCCCGAATGCAGCGCCGCGATGCCCAGCGACAGGTTGCGGTATTTGACTTGTTCAAACCCGCCGTCGCGGATCATGTCGGCGAAGGCCTCCTGTTTGGGGAATTTACGGATGGATTCGACCAGATACTGGTAAGAATCCCGATCATTGGCGATTATCTGTCCTAAGGGCGGAATAATGTTGAAACTGTAACGATCATAGGCCCATTGCAGCGCCGGATTGGGAATGGCAGAAAATTCCAGACACAAAAACCGCCCGCCGGGTTTTAGCACACGGTAGGCTGCATTTATGGCGTCCTGCACGCGGGTGACGTTGCGAATACCAAAGCTGATTGTGTAGGCGTCAAAGGTGTTATCGGCAAAAGGCAGCGCCATTGCGTCGCCGCAAACCCAGTCGAGGCTGTCTTGCATATCCGCCGCCTCGGCCCGCAAGCGCCCTGCATCCAGCATCGGTTGGGTCATATCAAACACCGTCGCATGGCCCCCCTTGGCACGTTTCAGGAATCGAAACGAAATATCACCCGTACCCCCCGCAACATCCAGCAATTTCATATTCCCGCGCGGCGCCAGCCAGTCCATCATTGCGTCTTTCCAGATGCGGTGGATCCCGAGGCTCATGGCGTCGTTCATGATGTCGTATTTGGACGCAACATTGCTGAAAACCCCATGGACCATGCCGGCTTTGGCGTCTTCGTCCACGGTTTGAAATCCGAAATGGGTTTTGGTGTTGGTCATGGATAATCCCTCGGCATGGTCTAGCCAAGGATTACAACCCTTTGTCACAAGTTACAACTGAACAACGAAGGGGGAACATTGACGGTGGCTATGTGATGCCCACATTTAAGATCTGGTCAATAGGGCGAAATTTGATTTTGTCATAAGTCGTTTCAAAAAGCTATTGGCAAGAGCATTCAAAGATGA
>CAYSAZ010000125.1:0-6254 GCA_964429065.1 uncultured Rhodobacterales bacterium | reverse complement strand
CACAAGCTAACCGCCGCCAATTAGAATGCCAGCTGCCAAAACCAATCCTCCGCCCAAAACGACCTGAAAAATTGCCTTGCCAAATGGCGTCTCCATATAGCGTTTTTGTATCCAGGCAATGGCCCAAAGCTCCACAAATACGACCGCAAAGGCAATGGCGGTTGCCGTCCAGAAATCCTGGATAAGATACGGCAAAGCATGGCCGAGGCCGCCAATAGTGGTCATCACACCCGATGCCAGCCCGCGTTTCCAAGGTGCGCCTCGCCCGGAAATTACGCCGTCATCATGTGCGGCCTCGGTAAAGCCCATCGAAATCCCAGCCCCGATTGATGCGGCCAAGCCAACCAAAAGCGTGGTTTTAGGATCATGTGTGGCAAATGCCGTGGCAAAAATTGGCGCAAGAGTAGACACCGAGCCATCCATCAAACCAGCCAATCCCGGCTGCACCCATGTCAAGACGAACTGGCGATGTGCGGCCGTTTTTTCACTATCTTCACCGTCAATTTGCAATCCTTCAACCATCTCGGCCGCAGATTTTTCATGCGCGCCCTCAGCCTCGGCCAGATCGCCCAGCAGTTTACGCGTAGCCGTATCGCTACTGCGCCCGGCCGCTGCCAGATAAAATCGTTGCGCATCATGTTCCATCCTGCGCGCCTCTTCGCGGATACGTTCCAGCCCGAGATTTTGCACCAACCACACAGGGCGACGATTGTAATATCCCGCGACATGTTCACGCCGGATCAGGGGAATAACTGTGCCAAAACGGGCGGTAAATGCATCGATCAGCATCTTGCGATGGGTGTTTTCCTCATCAGCCATTTCATCGAACATGGCCGCGGATTTCGGATACGCATCGCGCAATTGCTGGGCGTATGATGCGTAAATCCTCGCATCATCCTCTTCGGCTGAAATCGCGAGGGCCAGAACTTCTGCTTCGCTTAATTCGTCAAAGTTACGGCGGGTAGAAAAAGGCTGGAGCATTGGATGGTTCCTTTTAGAATAGTTCTAATTTAAGGGTAAGCATCAATATCTGCAAGCTAGAGTATTAGAAAAAAGTCTGCTACACAGATAATTATAGCAATTTTGAACCAAAATATTGGACTGTCTATGCCCCATGTTTCTAAATACCCGCTGATAGTGGCCGCGATTGCACTTACAGCTACGCCTGCATTGGCAATTGATCCGTGTCTTTTAGGGGCGTGGGAACCGGATTACCTTGTACTCGGGGAACAATATCTTGAAACTTCGGGGGCAACGCAGGTCAACATAAGTGGAAATATGTATATGACCTTTGCTGACACCGGCATTGGCACATATCTGGCCGAAAATCTGACCTTTGATGTCATAAATGAGGGCATGCCACGCACCGAAGTCACCCTGAACGGCACCGGAGAGTTCACCGCCGATACCACCGATGGCGCATTCATAATGACTATGGGGCCGTTTTTATATAACGCCCACGCAACTATCCACATGGGGGGTGATCCGATGGAAATGGATATCCCTTTCACCGAAGAAATGGCACCCTTTGGCGGTGCGATCGGGGCTTATGAATGTAGCGATGATGTGCTGGAATTCACCCCGACATTTACCGAGGGCGAACCCAATGTGCGTATCGCGAAACGTTGGTATCGGGTATAGATTTTAGGATTTCGCAGCGCCTTGAAAATAGGGTTGTGCAGGATGCCAAATGCTGTTTCAGTCAGATAAACATACTACAGGTTAGCCAGAAATGCACTTCCCAAAAAATATCGCGGCGTTGGTATTGGTAATATCCCTGATGATCCTGCCCTTTTTGCTAGGGGCGGCATCTGTGATTTCGGGTTTGGTTTACACAAATATAGCACGCATATTGCTGGTTATAATATCATGGTTGTTATTCGCATTGCTGGTTTTGATAATCGCTACAGCACAGAACTGTTCATTTGTCTCTCGCCTGAAATCCCTTAGTATATATGATAAACTTGCCCTTGTGGTTTTGCTGGCAGTTGCTGTTTATACGTCGCAATTTGTGGCGATCAGCTATAAAATGGCCTTTTATACAACCGGTATATCGGTTGCCTCGGTACTTATCGGCTTTTCCTTTGTGCAACTGGCAAGCCGTTTTGGGCGGATTTTTGTAACAGCCATTCTATATGCGCTTTTTGTCGGTATGCTGCTGCATCTGACGGTCATGCTATCGTATGTCTACCTAGAGGCGGGGAATGATGCATTGGACTGGGCACATGCCATGCCGGGCTATGCGGCCGTTCGCCTATATGGCTACTCTGTTGAGCTGGCAATTGCCACAGGAACAGGGTTATTTCTGCTGCAACCACAAAAAGCCAATGCCCGATCATGGCTGATATTTTCTGGTGCAGCGCTATTATGGGGTGCCATATTTTGGAGCGGTGGGCGCGGGGCCATGGCCTCACTGATAGTATCTTTTATACTCGCATCCATAGTTTTACCCCATATTATACTGCGTCTATGGGGCTTTGTTCTGGCAACAATGTCTATCGGGGCAGCTCTTTCACTTTTGGTGTGGACGCCGTCGTCTCTAAGTTTTGGTTTGATAAATTTTTTTGTGCGAACAACAGGCGGTAATGCTACTTCGAGTCGATTGGACATGTGGAAAGAAGCGTTTACCCTATTTCTGGATAGGCCAATATTTGGGCATGGGATTTCGCAGTATCATTTGTACACACAAATTGAATCGTTCAAAACATATCCACAAGTTCATAATCTGATACTGGATGCATTGTTCTCTCTTGGGCTAATCGGCGGAGTTTGTTTATTATATTTGGCGCTTAAGGCCTGGCTAAAGGTTGTCGTGCGCACAAAAACGGCTGGGATATCATATACGTTTCCGGCATTTCTGGGGCTGAATACCTTGCTTGCACATAGCATGTTAACGGGAACTTATTTCTATATTCACGGGCAGATTTATATTGCCATTTTATTTGGCTTATTATTTGCAACCACACACAAATCCGATGCTACCGTGTCATCGTAAACTCTTGTAATGGTGTGACCGATATTTCACTTTCTGTACGGTCTTGCATGGCTCTTGCTGCGGCGCGTGCGCCAGCTGCGGTCGTGTAATAGGGGATTTTATCATAGAGCGCGACAGAGCGGATTTCGCGGCTATCTTCAATGGATTGCGCCCCCTCTGTGGTGTTGAAAACCAGCTGCACGTGTCCGTCTTTCATTGCATCTACGATGTTGGGGCGCCCTTCATAGACCTTATTGACCACATCGGCAGGGATGCCGTTTTGGGTAAGATACGCGGCCGTTCCACGCGAGGCGATGACGGAAAGCCCAAGGTCCGCGACCAGTTGTACGGCCTCAAGAATAAGAGAGCCTTTGTCGCTGTCTTTGATCGAAACAAACACAGTACCTGCATTTGGTAAATCTGTACCCGCGCCCAGTTGTGATTTCAAAAATGCGCGGCTGAAGGTTTTGTCCAGCCCCATCACCTCGCCGGTGGATCGCATTTCGGGGCCAAGAATTGTGTCAACGCCCGGGAAGCGGTTAAAGGGCATTACCGCCTCTTTTACCGCGTAATATGGCAAGGCAGGATCAATCAAATCGAAGTTCGAGAGCGGCTCTCCGGCCATGATCCGTGCGGCGATACTGGCAATGGGCGATCCCGTTGCCTTAGCCACAAACGGCACCGTGCGACTGGCGCGCGGGTTGACCTCCAGCACATAAATCACGCCGTCTTTGATGGCAAATTGCACATTCATCAGGCCAACAACATTCAAGCCCAGCGCCATGGCTTTGGTCTGACGTTTCAGTTCTGCGATGGTGTCCGCATCAAGCGAATAGGGCGGCAACGAGCAGGCGCTATCGCCGGAATGCACACCGGCCTCTTCAATATGTTCCATGATGCCCGCAACATGCACGCTATGACCATCGCACAAGGCATCCACGTCCACCTCGATTGCGCCAGACAAATAGCTGTCAAGCAGCACGGGGTTGTCGCCCGAAACTTTCACCGCTTCATTGATGTAGCGTTTCAGATGGGCGTCATCACGCACGATTTCCATGCCACGCCCACCCAGCACATATGACGGGCGGATTACCAGCGGATAGCCGACGTCCTGGGCAATTTCAAAGGCCTGTTCTGGGGATGATGCAATGCCGTTATAGGGTTGTTTCAGATCCAGATCGTTCAGCAATTGCTGAAACCTCTCGCGGTCTTCGGCCAGATCAATCGCATCAGGGCTGGTACCAAGGATGGGGATCCCCGCCTCTTCCAGCGCGTTCGCCAGTTTCAACGGCGTTTGCCCGCCAAACTGCACGATCACCCCGTGCAAGATGCCGTTTTCCTGCTCCACGCGCAGAATTTCCATCACCGATTCCATGGTCAAGGGTTCGAAATACAAGCGATCCGAAGTGTCGTAATCTGTGGAAACCGTTTCAGGGTTGCAGTTGATCATGATCGTTTCATAATTCGCATCCGTCAGGGCATAACAGGCGTGGCAGCAACAGTAATCAAACTCGATCCCTTGTCCGATCCGGTTGGGACCACCACCAAGGATAACCACCTTTTTGCGATCCGTCGGGCGCGCTTCGCATTCCACCGATCCCATGGCATCGGCCTCATAGGTTGAATACATATAGGGCGTCTGGGCCTCAAATTCCGCAGCGCAGGTATCAATACGTTTAAAACTGGCCTGCACGCCCATAGCATGGCGAGATTTGCGCACACCCGATTCGGTATTTTTGGTGAGTTCAGCCATGCGCGCATCGGTGAACCCCATCATCTTCAGGTGCCGCATATCATGGGCGTTGTCGGGCAGACCATGCAGAGCCAATTTGATTTCTTCGGCGATGATCTCTCGGATGCGGGCCAAAAACCACGGATCAAAACGGGTCAGTTCATGCAGCTCCGTATCCGAAAAACCATAACGCATCGCATGGGCGATAATCCGCATCCGGTCGGGGGTTTGTACCGATAATGCCTTGGTCAAGGCCTTGTCGATGGCATGTTGCGCCTCGGCATCCACACCAACAATAATGCGTTCCAAAGCAACCTCTTTAGCGGCAACAAACTTTTCCGCCTGTGCACCCGGCATGTCGGCTATATCAACCGGATCAAAACCGCTAAGGCCTGTTTCCAGCGATGCCAGCGCCTTTTGCAAAGACTCGTGGATGGTGCGCCCGATCGCCATCGCCTCGCCCACAGATTTCATCGCCGTCCCCAGAATGGGTTCGGAACCAGGAAATTTTTCAAAGGTAAAACGCGGGATTTTGGTGACGACGTAATCAATCGTCGGCTCAAACGACGCAGGGGTCACTTTGGTGATATCATTGTCCAGCTCATCAAGCGTATACCCGACGGCCAGTTTTGCCGCGACCTTGGCAATTGGAAACCCTGTCGCCTTGGAGGCCAGCGCAGAGGACCGTGAAACCCGCGGGTTCATCTCGATCACGACCATACGACCATCGGCGGGATTGACCGACCATTGTACGTTGGATCCCCCCGTTTCCACGCCAATTTCACGCAGTACATTAATCGAATGGGTGCGCATCAGCTGGTATTCTTTATCCGTCAAGGTCAGCGCCGGTGCCACGGTGATACTGTCGCCGGTATGCACGCCCATGGGGTCAATATTTTCGATGCTACAGATGATAATGGCGTTGTCGGCAGTGTCGCGCACCACCTCCATCTCAAACTCTTTCCAGCCCAGCAGGCTTTCGTCAATCAGGATTTGGTTGACCGGGCTGGCGTCAAGGCCGGTGCCACAAAAATGGATATAATCTTCACGATTATAAGCAATACCGCCGCCTGTGCCACCCATGGTAAAGGCCGGGCGGATGATGGCGGGCAGGCCAATATCATCCAGCGCGGCCAGACATTCGTCCATATTTTCAGCAATTGTGGCGCGGGGGTTTTCGATGCCAAGGCGATCCATTGCCTCGCGAAACAGCTTGCGATCCTCGGCCATTTCAATCGCCTTGCGGTCCGCCCCGATCATCTCTACGCCGAATTTTTCCAGCACACCCATGTCATCAAGCGCCAGCGCCGTATTGAGCGCCGTTTGCCCGCCCATGGTTGGCAACAACGCATCCGGGCGCTCTTTTTCGATAATCTTGGCGACCACTTCGGGGGTGATCGGCTCAATATAGGTTGCATCGGCCATATCAGGGTCGGTCATGATCGTGGCGGGATTGGAATTAACCAGCACTACACGATAGCCTTCTTCCTTCAACGCCTTACACGCCTGCGCGCCAGAGTAGTCAAACTCACAAGCCTGCCCGATAAT
>CAYSAZ010000124.1:0-6302 GCA_964429065.1 uncultured Rhodobacterales bacterium | reverse complement strand
CAGAATCGTAAGGCTTTGATATCATGCAATACGTTTTGAATCAGACACTTAGGCAATCGCTTTATATGCCTGCCCTTGTCGCAACTAGATACAATCCTGATATGCGCATCGTCTATGACCGACTTGTAGGTTCAGGAAAACCCGCCAAAGTTGCGATCACAGCGGTCATGCGAAAAATGGTGGTATTGGCGAATACGCTGATCCGAGCTGGTAGAAAATGGGAGCCGAGAGTAGCCGCCATTCCGATTACTCGCGGCTGAACTCAACATCGCGTATCGCCATCAGAACAACAGATTTATCATTCGCATCAAACCCGTTAAGCGTTTGATTATGATGTGCAATAATTTGATCTTGTCGCAGGTCATCGCTGTCGCCAGTACAGTGACCGTCAGCGAGCAAGATCACGTCAAATCCCAATGTCACGGAATGGCGTACTGTTGTATCGACACAGTATTGCGTCATGCACCCACCGATAATCAGCCGTGTAGCACCTAAAACAGAGAGCCGATCCAAAAGGTCAGTTTCGTGAAAGGAGTCGCATACTTTCTTGCGAACAACGATATCATTTTCTTGGGGGGCAAGAGACGGTACGATCTTCCATCCGTCCGACCCTACAGCAAGCCGATGACCTTCTGGCCCATCGTTCTGGACAAGTATCGTCGGAATTTTCGCGTCGGTGGCTTTTTCTCTGAGCGCTGAGAGACGCTTAACCATCGCATCAAAATAACCGTTAATGTCCGCAACTCTTTCGTCCGCAGCGGCACCATCGAGAATGGCGTTTTGGACGTCAATTATAACGAGTGCATCGGTCATCTTTACCTCCAAAGTAAGCTAAACTCTGTTTAATGATTGTGGATTGGGATGCAATATCAGAAGAGGCTAATAAGTTTGGGCTCGAAGTGTGAATTCGCTGCTATTTGAACCAGCAGGCCGCTTCTAGAGACCAGCTCTAATTCTTTCAAAACATGGCTTGACCGACAACGGATACTATTCGCGTTAAACCATCTTGTCGCAATTCCTAAATGCAGAGTATTAATGATTCGTCTATTCATGACTAATACGATCTGCCCATGCTTTAGACCCCTCTTTGCGAGCCACAGCAATTTTTTCAAACCGTTGGTCAAGCCTTGATTTTCCGATCCAGATCTCATAAACGTCTTTGCGTATTTTGGTATGCGTATATCTCTTAAAGATCTCGGTAACAGGAATGACTGACGTCGCCGTTTCAAAAGCATAGAATTTTGAAACTTCAGGATCGTGAGGCTCCCACCACAAGAGCCCCACTTTCTTACGGTTAGCAATCTTACGCTGTGACAACTCAGCTTGTATAATTGATTTCAAGCGTAACGCATCTGTATCGCTTGGATCACGAACCAAAACCCTATCAGCGTTGACTAGTCGGTCTTTTAGCGCCTTCAAGGATTCCTCTGGCAACTTGGAAATCACTTTATCAATATCCATTAAATTTCCTTTGTTGCAGAGTTGGTCGGCGGTTTTCCATCGTCATATCTATTCATCGACCGGCATGGTTCCCGCATCTTCCAACATCTCGCGATCTGGCAGCTTCTCGCGGAGTATAGATTTCCATACCCAAAATTTCGAAATCCAATGGCAAATCTATGGCCCTCCGTTTCAGATCATATCAACATATTAAACAAATGTGAATCCCCAATTCAGCGCCCTAACGCCCCTCAACACGCCAGGCGGTGATGGAGAGGGCGGCTATTAGCAGCAGGATCAGCCAGCCGGGGGTGAGCGGGGTGAGGTGGATATCTTCAACCGTATAGGCCCCGCGTTTGGGCAAGCCCAGCCAGTCGGGACCTTTGGCAACCCTGCCGGGGCGAACGCGGCGAATATCTGGGGTGCCCGTGGCCAGTTGAAAATTGCCGCCGCCGGTATTTACAGCCAATGCTTGCAATGTTTCGCTGACCCCGACGGGGCGTTCAAATTCACGTGGTGAGGCTGGACCGACGGCGACCACAGCCGATAGCGCGCCGTCGTTGATGCGGTAAATACCGTTCTCGGTTGCTTCAAATTCAGCGCGCCATTGCCCCGGCCCGGTTTCAAGCAACGCCACCCTGCCCGTAGCCCCGTTCGGGCCGGTAAAAATGATCTCCGGGACCATGCCCCCCAGCGAACGTCGTTCAACCATGACGTGTTTGCCCGATGCGCTGGCCAGCAGGATTTCCTCCTCCAACTCAGGTTCTTTCATCAGCCAATGGGCAAGGCGGCGCAGCAATTCCAGTTGCGGCCCCCCGCCCTCAAAGCCGCGTGACCACAGCCATGCGTGATCTGATGCCAGCACCGCAATGCGGCCTTTTTCGACCCGATCGAGTATCAAAAGCGGCTTGCCGCCATGCCCTTGCATGACCACATGACCGGTGCGTGGCTGCATTTCAATCAAGCGAAACCAGCGGCCCCAATTAGGGGTGCCATCCGCCAATACCTGTCCCGAAAGTGTTGCGGTCACCGGATGCTGGCGGCCGATTTTTGTGACCTCGGGCAAATAACCTTCTTCAATAATCCGCCCGGTGGGCAGCACCGGCAGTATTGCCTGAAGAGGTGAGCGCGCCAGGCTTTCAACGGTTGCAAATGCCGGTCCGGAGGCAACCAGAACCGCGCCACCCTTACGAATATATTGCGCAACATTTTCCAGATATATATCAGGGAAAATCCCGCGTTTTCGGTAGCGATCAAAGATAATCAGATCAAAATCCTCAATTTTATCCATGAAAAGTTCGCGTGTGGGAAAGGCAATCAGTGACAACTCATTCACCTGGGCGTTATCGCGTTTTCCGGGGGGGCGCAGGATGGTGAAATGCACCAGATCAACCGCGGCGTCAGCTTTTAACAGGTTACGCCATGTGCGTTCGCCCACGTAAGGCTCCCCCGAAACCAGCAACACCCGCAGCCGGTCCTGCACGCCGGTCAGCTTGTGAATAATACGGTTATTCCGGGTGGTTAGTTCTGTTTCAATATCTGGCGTTGTGATGTCGAGCAGGTTAATTCCTGCATGCTCGACCCTAAGCGAGAGCGTGATACTTTCCCCGACAGGCACCTGAAAAACCTGCGGTTTTCCCCCATCAACAGAGGCCAGGATTTTCGCAGGTCCAAGAGAGGGCGGCACGGCGCCGCTGTCTTCAATGCGCAAGGTCAGCCCAACGGTTTCATCAACAAAGCCAAAGGCGGGCGCGTCTTCCAGGATAATCCGGCGGTCCCAGTCTTGCGCACGCCCTGTCAGTAACAGATGCACAGGTGCCGGAAAATCGGGCGGCGGGTTCAGGTCATGGATACGCCCGTCGCTTAAAATGATGGCCCCGGCAATCCTGTCAACGGACACAGCGGATGCGGCCTCATGCAGGGCGTGCAAAATGAATGTGCCGCGCTCGATCGCGCCTTTAGGTGGATCACTGACAGGGACATTGATAACCTCAAGCGGATCATCGGGATTGCGGGCCAGTTTTGCCAAAATATCCGGCAACGCCCTATCGATCTGTGCTGTGCGTTCGGGCAAGGTTTGGCTGGCAGTTTCATCGACAACAACAAAAACAACATCGTTAAGCGGTGTGCGGTTCTCCTGACGATAAGAAGGATTAAGCAACGCCCCCAGCAGCAGTACCCCCGCCAACGCGCGAAAGGCCCAGCCGCGCAGGCCCAGCCATATGGCGAGCAGCAGAAAGGCAACCGCCAACAAGGCTGCAACGCCCAGAATCTCCGGCACGACCAGCGGGTCATATGAAATTGTGCTAAACACTATTCCCCCAGCCTTTCCAGCAATGCCGGAATATGCACCTGATCGGATTTATAATTTCCCGTCAGCACATACATCACCAGATTAACCCCAAAGCGGCGCGCCATCTCACGTTGTCGTTTGCCAGACAGCCCGCGCCCGACCGGAAACATTGGCTGGCCCCGATCATTAATCGCCCAAGCCGCTGCCCAGTCGTTTGCCCCGATCATCACCGGGGTCACGCCGTCATTTGTACTGCCGAAATTCTGCTCTGTAGTGATATGGGATGGGACCTCCACCCAAAGAGGCGGTCCAAACCAGCGGCCCGGGAAATCTTTCAGCAGGTAAAATGCGCGGGTGATCACATGGCCCTTGGCAACCGGCGCCAACGGTGGAATATCGAGGTTCGCCGTCAGGCGTTGCAGCACCTGCCCGTTTAACGAAGTATTGCCTGAACCCCGCCCCAAATGGGCGTCGCGCGTGTCAAACAGGATCATGCCGCCATGTGCCAGATACCTGTTGATACGCAAAATCGCATCCTGTGACAGGCCGGCTTGATGCTCGCTGACCGGCCAATACAAAAACGGATAAAACGCCAGCTCATCCGTTTCAATATCAATAGCAATAGGTGCTGCCGGTTCAACCGAGGTGCGGTTATGTAGAACAGCACTTAGCCCCAACAAACCGGCCGCACTGGTTCGGTCAATCGCCGCATCGCCCGTAAGAACATAGGCAAAAACCGTTTGTGCCGTAGCCTTTATGGCGGCGGCGTCCTGGGCATGCGCCCTATCCGTCGGCAGCCACGCAAGCAACAGACACAGGCCCGCCGCATGCAACACGCCTTTGTTTGACAGCTTGCCACTGATCCACAGAGTTGCCAGAATATCCAGCATCAACAGGCCCAGCGCCAACAACAAAAGCCACGCCATATAGGCCTGCATCTGTGTATCAACAAGCGGCTCTATGGTGTACCCGGGCGGCAGGGTTAAGGCCGTTAAATGATCCTCAGATGTCAGTACATTCACCGCAACACGTTGATCTCCGGATTGATAAATCCCCGCAGGCGCATCCGCCCCGATGGGCATTGCACTTAGACGTTCACCGCTAACGGGGGGGATGGATTTTGCTGTGCGCAACACCCCAAAGCCGTCTAAAACCTGCGTCGGTGTCCACATGCGCGCATCCGGTTCAATCTTATCCGAGGCACCCGACGTACTGATCGACAGCCGTTCCAGCATCTGTACAAACAAGCCCGAGAGCGGCAGGTTTGACCATTCTGCGTTTGCGGTGGTGTGAAACAGCACCACGCGCCCGTTAGCGCGGCTTATCTGGGTGACCAGAGGTGTTCCATCCTCTAGCAAGGCGAGGGTCCGGTCTGCCAGATAGGGGGCAGGTTCGGCGATAACTTGCGTGCGGATTTGCACATCATCAGTGACTGGCAGGCCAAAAAACGGACTGTTTTCAGGGAATTCCTGCAACTTTTTAGGTGTTTCCCAAGACAGCGCTCCACCCAAAGTCCGCCCACCGGCGCGCAGGGGGGTGGGCAACAACGGGTCATCACGCATCGTGTTGATGTTCGCCGCCAGTTTCGGGCCGGCAAAGCGCACCAGTAAACCGCCAGCTTTCACCCATTCCAGCAACCGCGCGCGGGACCCGGTCGCCAATGTGCCGACATCTGACAAGATAATCACATCAGGGGCGCTTAGCAGCATTGCCGATAAATCCCCCTCAATCAGGGCAACGGATGGCGCAAGTGCTTTGCGCAAATAATGCATGGGTAAAATAAGCGGAGAGCCTTCCTGCCCTTCCACCCCGACCAGCGCCACCTTGCGGCGTTGCAAACCATCGGCTGCCAATGTGACTGCGCCCGCAGAATTCTGCCCGCGTAAAACCACGTATTCCACACGATTTCGCAGCTCCAGCGGCAGCTCAAAGACAAGCGCAGCACTGGTCTCGGATGCGGGTAAAATCGCGTGGGCAACAGCCAGTGTGACCGCAGCCCCATCGGGAGATTTGCCCATAGCACTGGCTGTAATCTTGCGATCTATGGTCGCGGGCAGGGCAATAACGCGGGCGCGCAGATTGCCATCCTCAAGCGTTAATGGCTGTAAGGCTTGCAAAGAATGTTTGGTGCCAAGCACATGTAGAGGGCCGCGCGTGGCCAGTTCTGTTGCCAAATCAGTACCATCATGGGCCAGACCATCGCTTATCCAATATGTTTCAAAGCTGTCGGGCATTTCTTGCAGCCAATCCAGCATGCCCGCACGGTCCGGCGCCCATGGTTGCGGAGCGAGGGCCTGCACATGGCCCAGCCAGTCGCGCGCGTCGTGAAACGGCATTTCATTGCCCGCAGGCAGGGGGTGCGCAAGCGAGATGAAAACTGTCGGGCGGCCAGCACGGCTCGTGGTTTCCAGCAAGTTTTCAACCGCCGCAACCCGCGCAGCCCAATCCGGCCCCGAGGCCCAACCCCCATCCATCAGCACTAGCAACGGACCTTGCCCCTGAAGCTGGTTCTCGACATTCACCACCGGTTTTGCGAACGCCACAATTGCCGCAGCAATAGCCATAAGAC
>CAYSAZ010000123.1:0-6322 GCA_964429065.1 uncultured Rhodobacterales bacterium | reverse complement strand
ACTGACGATTTAGAAAACGGGACTAGCACCGTTGCCGTAGATTTTAGCAATGCTAAAGCCAGCGTGACCCTAACTGGATTTGACGGCAATCACGTGATTGATACGGTTAAAATGCTCGATATGTCTATTTCTGGAAACAGCTTTTCTGGTGGGACAATCACAACAGAAAAGAACGGAACCGCCGTTACTTTGACAGGCACGGGCACGACGAGTAACGCTCAGGGACGTTTTTTTGGCTATGATAGCGGTAATTCCATACCTGATGAAGTCGGCGGACTAGTCTTGATAAATGGTGCCAACGGTACAATTTTCGTAGGATTCGCTGCTGATTAGAGGGTTTCCATGGCGCTCCTGGATGACCATTCACCCGGGAGCGCCGCAAGGACGTTGCACTATAAAATAGAACCGCTTTAATTAACCGCTGGAACCATGCCTTTTTCCACCGCCAGTTCACGCATCTTTTTCTGAATTTTCTCGAACGCCCGCACCTCGATCTGGCGGATACGTTCGCGGCTGACCGAATAAACGCCGCTCAACTGCTCCAGCGTTTTTGGCTCCTCGCTCAGGCGCCGTTCTGTCAGGATACGACGCTCGCGATCGTTAAGTTCCTCCATCGCGGACATCAACAATTCGCGTCGCTGCTCCAACTCATCTTTTTCGGCGTAATCGGCAGCTTGATCCGCGTCCTCATCTTGCAGCCAGTCCTGCCATTCAGCAGCGCCCTCACCATCGGTTTTGATCTGGGCATTCAGGCTGGCATCACCCCCACCCATACGCCGGTTCATGGAGATGACTTCTTTTTCTGTCACATTCAGTTGCTTGGCGATTATCGCGACATTCTCGGGGCGTAAGTCGCCTTCTTCAAGCGCGCCAATTTTGTTTTTAGCCTTACGCAGGTTGAAAAATAACTTCTTTTGAGCCGATGTCGTGCCCATTTTCACGAGGCTCCAGGAGCGCAGAACATATTCCTGAATACTGGCCCTGATCCACCACATCGCATAGGTAGCAAGGCGAAAACCCTTTTCAGGATCAAACCTTTTTACGGCCTGCATCAGACCGACATTTGCCTCGGAAACCACCTCGGCAATCGGCAATCCATAGCCGCGATATCCCATAGCAATTTTCGCCGCCAGACGCAAATGCGAAGTCACCATTTGATGCGCAGAATCGCTATCTTCATGGTCGACCCAAGCCTTGGCCAACATGTATTCTTGTTCAGGCTCAAGCATCGGAAACTTGCGGATTTCCCGCATATAATTTGACAACCCCTGCTCCGGCGAGGGGGCCGGTAAATTGGAATAATTCATCTGTCACTCCTCTTGCGATTTTATTTAACGCTTAGTTAACATATGGGCGCACTTAACCGAATTTTCAATATGAGCACGCGTATTTAACAATATGTTAGAATGTCGCATGCAATCTGCAAGATCGATAACATAACCGTGATTTTTTTGGGGTACTGCCTAGCGCCGCCGCAGCTCTTGGACCATGCCCTCAAAATCCGCTGGCAATGGTGCATTAAATTGCAGAGCTTCACCTGTAACGGGATGTTTGAACCCTAATGTTGCCGCATGTAGCGCCTGCCGAGGGAAATTTCGCAAAGCATTAACTGCGATCTCTGGCAGATTCTTTTTTGCAATTGCCCGGCGCGAACCATAGCTCGGATCACCGATCAGCGCGTGACCGGCATAGGTCATATGCACGCGAATCTGGTGTGTACGACCAGTCTCCAACCAACATTCCACCAGGGCTGCAACAGGTTTATCTGTCGGCCCAAACGTTTCCAGAACCCGGGTGCGGGTAATGGCGTGACGGCCCGCATCAGTGACAACAGCCATACGTTTACGATCCGTTTTATGGCGCGCTATATTGCCGGAAATCCGGATGATGCCCCCGCTTTCAAAACCCACGCCTTTTACCCCTGCAAGCCGCGGATCGGCAGCGCTGGGAGCACCCCAAACCAACGCCAGATAACGCCTTTCCATATCGTGGGCGGCAAACATTTCGGCTAATCCTTGATGCGCCGCATCCGATTTTGCCACCACCAGCAACCCCGAGGTATCCTTATCAATCCGGTGCACAATCCCGGGCCGTTTTGCCCCACCGATCCCCGATAAAGTATCGCCACAATGATGCAAAAGCGCGTTTACCAGCGTGCCATTTGGCGAGCCGGGGGCCGGATGCACAACCATGCCCGCAGGTTTGTTGACCACGATCAGATTCGCATCCTCAAACACCACGTCCAGCGGAATATCCTCAGGCAGGGTTGCAATATCAACCGCTTTAGGCAGGTCTATCAACCATATTTGCCCAGCTATCACTTTGGTTTTAGGGGATAAAATCGGCGCCCCGCCTTCGAGCCGCACCGCACCTTGCTCAATCAAAGCCTGAATGCGTGAGCGTGAAAGCGTCATGCCCTCTGGCACAACGGCGGCCAAGGCTTTATCAAGACGTTTAGCGGGGGTCAGCCCCAGCGCCAAGCGTAACGGATTTTCAAAAGGGTCGACCATGAGTGAACCAGATGCTCCAATAGATGTTAACGATATGCCCGAGCCACCACGCCTGCGCGCCCTGCGTAGATTGGTAACCGTGCTGACCGCAACGATGATCCTTGGTTTGTTAACGATTGTTGTACTGCTTGTCATCAAGATCGCGCAACCCACCCCGGCACCGCTGCCCTTGCCCCCCGAAATTTCGCTGCCGGACGGTGAGGTTGCAACCGCAATTACCCAGGGGCGCGACTGGTTTGCTATTGTCAGCGTGGATCGCGATGGCATTGAGCGCATACATATATATAATGCGGATGGAACCCTGCGACAGGACATAGATATAACCCCATGAGATTCTCGCCCGAGTTTTTGGATGATTTGCACGACCGCGTGTCTTTGAGTCAAGTGGTCGGGCGCAAAGTTGTATGGGACAGTAAAAAATCCAACCCCGGCAAGGGCGACATGTGGGCACCCTGCCCTTTTCATCAGGAAAAAACTGCGTCTTTTCATGTGGATGACCGTAAAGGCTTTTACTATTGTTTTGGCTGTCAGGCCAAAGGTAACGCAATTTCTTTTGTGAAAGACACAGAAAACGTCGGGTTTATGGAAGCCGTCGAAATTCTGGCGCGTGAGGCCGGTATGCCGGTACCAAAATCCAGCCCCCAGGAACAGGCACGCGCCGATACACGCAAAACATTGGTGGATGTGATGGAATGGGCGGTCAGCTTTTACCGCCTGCAACTCCACACGGCTCGCGCGGCTGAGGCCCGTGCATATCTGGAACGGCGTGGCTTGCTGAAAACTACGCTGGAACGCTTTGAAATTGGCTTTGCCACTGACAGTAGAACAGCACTTTTCGAACATTTAACTGGCAAAAACATCCCAGACGATCAAATTATCAATGCAGGCCTGTGTGTTAAGCCTGATGATGGCGGAAAGCCTTATGATCGGTTTCGTGGCCGCATTATGTTCCCGATCAGGGATGCGCGGGGGCGTTGCATTGCCTTTGGCGGGCGCGCAATGGACCCGAATGCCCGGGCAAAATACCTGAACTCGCCGGAAACACCGCTGTTTGATAAGGGCCGTAGTCTGTATCATCATGGCCCGGCCCGTGAGGCTGCGGGAAAGGCGGATGCTCTGATTGTCGCCGAAGGCTATATGGATGTGATCGCACTGGCAGAGGCCGGTTTTAACCATGCCGTGGCCCCGCTTGGCACCGCTATCACAGAAAACCAGCTAGCAATGTTGTGGCGCATCCACAACGAACCCGTGATCGCACTGGACGGAGATACCGCAGGACTGCGGGCTGCCATGCGCCTGATCGACCTGGCTTTACCATTGCTTGAGGCCGGAAAATCTTTGCGGTTCTGTATCTTGCCCCAAGGTCTTGACCCTGATGACCTGATCCGTGCGCAAGGGGCTGATGCGATGCAAAAACTGCTCGATACCGCGCGCCCGTTGGTTGATCTGTTGTGGCAACGCGAAATTGAGGGCAAGGTTTTTGACAGCCCCGAACGCCGCACAACACTGGACGCAAGCCTGCGCAATGCCCTTAAGAAAATCAAAGATCCGTCGCTTAGAAAACACTATGGCGCTGCAATTAACGAGCGCCGACAAGCCCTGTTTAATCCTGTGCAACCGCAGGGAAAGCCCTGGCAAAACAACAGGCCTGCTTGGGGAAAGCGCGCGCCAAGCGGCCCGACACCCGGGGCAAAATCCTCTATGCTTGCGCAACATAATTCTGGTTTAGAAACCGATGCCCGCGTGCGCGAATGCGCCATACTTTTAGGCTGTATTAACCATCCGGAACTGGCCGAAAAATTTGAAATGCAGCTTGAACGCCTCCATTTTATTTCCCCCGATCTAAAACAAATCCGCGATGCCCTCTTGTCTCAGCTGCCCGAGACCCTAGATATGTCTCAGACAGAACAGCGGGAACACCTGTTGCAGAGTATTGAATCTGCCCTCGGCTTTCAGCCCCTCCCCAAGCTTTTGTCCATCGGCCAGGTTCGTGCCAACCCGCATTTGCGCCAAAACGCGAATCGCGAACTGGTGACGCAGGCCATTCAGGAAGAGCTTGCGAAACAGATTGCCGCGCAAGGTATTATTGCCGAAATTAAAGATGCCGAGGAGGAGATAACCGGCGTTGCGGATGAAGGGTTAACATGGCGCCTGCAACAGGCGCGCGAGGCGCAAATCAAAGCTGTGCAAGACACCTCAAATGGCGATTCGCAGGATGCAGACGATGAGCGTGGGCTATCAAGAGGCCTACAAGACCTGATTGATAGCGAAATTTGGAAGAAAAAGTAAGGGAATCTCTTGCGAATCAGTGATTCGCAGTAGAAGTTCCATATAAATAGATTTTCGGCCAAGTGATTCGCATATGATTCGCGATCCGGCCCCCTGACGGAGCGACCCCATGGCTGCTAAAGATACTGCCCAAAAAACCGGCGACGATCAACAGGATAACGCTGGCCCGTTGCTGGATATGAGCCAAACCGCGGTCAAAAAGATGATCGCTCAGGCCAAGGCGCGCGGCTATATCACCTATGATGAGCTGAATAATTTCATGCCCCCTGAGCAGGTTTCCTCGGAGCAAATCGAAAACGTCATGGCTATGCTATCCGAAATGGGCATCAATATTGTCGAGGACGAAGACACCGAAGATGAGCTGGAAACCGATGCAGATATCGAAGAAATCGGCGCCTCCAAGTCTCGGGAATTAGTCGCCGCCGCCGCCACCACCGAAACTTTGGATCGCACCGATGATCCTGTGCGCATGTATTTGCGCGAAATGGGTACGGTTGAATTGCTATCGCGCGAAGGTGAAATTGCCATTGCCAAACGCATTGAGGCCGGACGCAGCACGATGATTGCTGGCCTATGCGAAAGCCCGCTGACCTTTCAGGCGATCACGATCTGGCGCGACGAGCTGTTGGAAGAAGAGATCATGTTGCGCGATGTGATCGACCTTGACGCAACCTTTGGCCAACAGATGGAAGAGGACGGCGAGGTTGTTAATGTCACCCCCGGCGTGCCTGTTGCGACCCCCGCCAAGCCCGAAGAAACGGCTGAAAAAACCGAAGAACTGGATGCAGATGGCAACCCCGTTATCAATGACGACGACGATGAGGATGACGAGGATGAACAGGCCAACCTAAGCTTGGCGGCCATGGAAGAGGTGCTTAAACCCATTGTTTTGGAAACGCTTGACCAAATCGCGGCCGATTACACCCGCCTTGCTGAAATGCAAGAGGGGCGCATGGCAGCAGCCCTGAATAGCGACGAAACCTTCACCTCAAATCAAGAGCTGGAATATCAACGTCTGCGCACCGAAATCGTGGTGTTGGTAAACTCGATGCACCTGCATAACAACCGGATCGAGGCGCTGGTCGATCAGCTTTACGGCATCAATCGCAAAATCATGAGCCTCGATTCCGCAATGGTAAAACTGTCGGATCAGGCCCGCATTAACCGGCGTGAATTCATTGAAGAATACAAAGGGTATGAGCTGGACCCGGATTGGATGGAACGTGTTGCCGCCCTTACTACCCGTGGCTGGGATATTCTGACCGGCGATCAACGTGAAAAAGTTGAGGACGTTCGTGCTGAAATGGCCGAAGTCGGGCAATATATTGGCGTCGATATTTCCGAATTCCGCCGCGTTGTGCAACAGGTGCAAAAAGGCGAAAAAGAAGCCCGCTCGGCGAAAAAAGAAATGGTAGAGGCCAACCTGCGTCTGGTGATTTCCATTGCCAAAAAATACACGAACCGCGGCTTGCAATTCCTTGATCTTATTCAAGAAGGTAACATTGGCCTGATGAAGGCGGTGG
>CAYSAZ010000122.1:0-6513 GCA_964429065.1 uncultured Rhodobacterales bacterium | reverse complement strand
AACACTCTCTTAGCAAACGCGACTATTTGGACCCATAAGCGCTGACGTTAGACAAACCAAGAATGTTCAAAACAAGAAGGCCGAAGACAACAATGACGCCAAAGATCTGAATGCGTATATCAGAGGGCCATAGACATGCCGCTCCGCCGATAAATGCAATATTTCGCAGGGCGAACCCGAACGGTTTTTCCATACACCCCTGAAACGCCGCGGCTATGCCGTAAATACCGACCACAGCAAAGCCGAAAACGGTCAGCATTGCGTTCCAGTTGCCGGACAATAGGGGAGTGTATGCGAATAATACGGGAACAATATACAAGCCCTTTGCGAGTTTCCAGCTGGCCACAGCGGTTCCCATAGCGGGGGCTTTGGCGATTGCGGCGGCGGTAAATGATGCCAGCGCAACGGGCGGAGTTACATTGCTGTCCTGACTAAGCCAGAAAACAATCATATGCGCGGACAACAAAGCGGCAAGTGTGATTTCTGTTGGAACTATCAAATCACGCAGTGGCGCGGCGATTTCAAGCGGTAAACTACCGACTAGTGCACTGGCTTGTGAGTGGGTTAAGTCTCCGGCGAGGAGCTCCATTGATTCGGGCACACCCAGCATCAGAATGGCTTTGGCACCCTCCGTCAGATTACCATCAACCAATGCGTCGATCACAAATCGGTCGGCAATCATTCCCGACAGGGCTGGAGCGGAAAGAGTTGCGAGCACGATATAAGATGCTGTTACCGGCAGGCCCATGCCCAGTATCAGGCTTGCCAGAGCTACGAGTACGAGTGCGATTAAAATGTTGCCACCAGCCCAGCTGGCGATCATCAAGCTGAAAGTATTGCCGATTCCTGCGGTGGTGATTACGTTTACCACCAAACCTACGGCGCAAAGCAATACAGCAGTTAAAACCATGTTCTTAGTACCCAGTGCAAGCGCCTCAATAACAGCACGTGGCCCCATCGGCTTTTGTGTTAGCCAGCTGGAGGCAATCACAGCGATGATCCCGATCACCGCCGCATAGGTGGGGGTAAAGCCCGATACCAATAGACCGATTAGCAAACTGATCGGGAGAATAAAGCTCGCGCCGCCCTTGCGAAATGCAGCTCCCAGAGTTTGCCCGTTGGAGGGCATAGGTTGCAGGTTTAGGCGCTTGGCCTCGATGCGCACAAAAAACGCGACCGAGAGGAAATAAAGTAGTGCAGGTAGTGCGGCAACGGCAACAATTGTCTCATAGGAAATTTGGGTAAAGCTAGCCATAACGAAGGCTCCGGCTCCCATAATGGGCGGCATAATTTGCCCTCCAGTTGAGGATGCCGCTTCTACACCGGCCGCAAATTTTGGCGAGAACCCAGCCTTTTTCATCAATGGGATGGTGATAACCCCAGTAGACGCTGTGTTGGCCACAGCAGACCCTGATATGGTGCCTGTCAACCCAGACGCAATTACTGCCACCAGCCCCGGCCCACCAACCATTTTTCCTGCGACTGCGCGGGCCAAATCAATGATAAATTCGCCGGCACCTGAACGTAGCAGGAAGGCGCCAAAGATGATGAACAGAAAGACATAGGTTGAGGAAATTCGTGCAATTGTCCCAAACATCGCATCATCGCCAAAGATTGAGCGAAAGGCTACGGATTCCCAGCTTAGTCCGGGAAAAGAGAAAATGCCGTTCACAAACTGCCCCCAGAACCCAACATAAGTGAGCGCTATAATAATCAGTGCCGGAATAACCCAGCCCGTCAGGCGGCGTGTCAGGTCAATTGCGCCTAGGATACATATCCCGGTGGCGATCCAGTCCAGCAGCGATAGTTTTACGCCGCGTGCATAAATAGCATTCTCGGCCAGTGATAAATAAACGGCGGAAACAGCAATCAGCGCGCCGAAAAGCAGATCAAAATAAAGGAGGCTTTGGGATTTAGAGCGGTTTTTGCAAAGCGGATAAAAGAACGCGGCCAGAAAGGCGAAGCCAGCAAAGTGGATCGCATTGCGCTGAAACTCGGATATCACTGGAAAAAGGGCAACATAAAGATGTGCGAGGGCAAACAAGGCCAAAAATGCTGTTAGAGCCGTCGATGCGCGGGCCTTGGCCGTTCTCCCGGTCTGCTCATCGGATTGTTGATTTGAATTGGTCATAATATGCCCCTTTGCTAGAAAAACCTGACCCAAGGGAAGAACCTCGGGTCAGGCAAAGCCAAAATAATCAGTTGGCGATCAGGTTGGCGGGGATTTCAATGCCAACTTCAGCGTAAAACCGTGCGGCACCGGGGTGCAACGGAATTGGCAAACCGATAATTGCCCGCTCAATCATCATGGCTTTGGTGGCCGGATGAATGGCTTGCAGGAATGGCAGGTTTTCATAGATGGTCTTGGTGATCAGATAGACGTTTTCCTCAGATACATCTGCGCTGGTGGCCAAAAAATTCGGCTGCGCGATGGTGCTAACGTCTGCGTTCTGACCGGGATATGTACCCGCTGGAATGGTGAACGGTGTCCATAAACCACGTCCGCCGTCAGCCGCGATGGCTTGTTCTGGGGTAAAGTTCAGCATGGTCACGCTGTCACCGGAAGATGCAAAAAGCTGACTGATTGCGCCAGTTGGGACGCCTGCGGGAATGCCGACACCTTTCACCTGACCGTTTTGCAATGCTTCGGCTGAAGGGCCATAACCGCCGTGCACCAATGTGTAATCGGTGTTGATATCCACGCCTAGCCCAGACAGCAACGCTGCATTCGAACCAATGGTTCCCGAGTTTTGTTTGCCAAGCGCCATACTCTCACCGATCAAGGCAGTAAGATCTGCTACGGTGCCAGTGCTGGCAACATCGGACGCCACGACAAATTGCTCAACATTTTGCCACAGCATTGTAACCGAACGCAGGTTTTCTTGCGGTCCAACCTCGGAAAGCGGACCGGTACCACTCGCGGCATAATACCCATAGAGGCCTTGCATGATACCAAACTGTGCTTCGCCCTCGCGCAATAGGCGTACATTTTCCCCCGAACCGGCTGAACTGATTGCCGCCATACCAATTGATTGCTTTGGTTGCAGTTTTACTTTGACCAATGTGGCAAGCGCCACGCCCACAGGGTAATAGGTGCCGCCAGTTGATGCGGTTGCCAGAATGTAATTTGCTTCCTCGGCTTGCACCGGGGCAGCGATGGATAGTGATATGGCGATGACCGATGCAGCCGCCGTTTTGAAAATCTTCATAGTTTCCTCCCAGAAAATCAGCCCAAAGATCAGGGCTGCAATGCAGGAAGAATAAAACACACGGAAAATTCCACCTATGAAAGAAACTGCCTGCTCGACAGATATCGCTCTGCGGAAAAGTGCAGGCTAGGTAACCAGCAGCCCGTCTTTTTCAATACCCAGTTTGACTATCTTGTCATTTAATGTGCGCCGCCCGATACCCAAAGCCTCGGCGACGGCATCCATTTTACCACTATGCGCTTTGATTGATTTGCAAATAAGCGTGCGCTCAAAAGCGGCAATGGCTTCGCGCAAGGTTTCTGGAATTTCATGCTCCGTATCCTCAATCCGCAATGCCGCAGCAATTGATCCGCCACCACGACGCGCAGCAAGCACGCGGCGTTCGGCCACGTGGCGCAGTTCGCGCACATTGCCAGGCCATTCATAAGACAGCAGTGTAGCTGTTTCGCCAGCGGTTAGTTCCGGTGGCTCGATCTCATATGTTTCGGCAACCTGCGCAACAAAATGTTGAAAGATCATGATGACGTCTTCGCCACGGGTTTTAAGCGCGGGCAGGTCAATTTGAAATGTGTTCAGTCGATACAGAAAATCCGCACGAAAGCTGCCATCCCTTACTTTGGACTCAAGATTTTCATTCGAGGCCGCAATGACCCTGACGTTAGTTTTGATAACTTCGTCTGATTCCGCCGGCGTTATTTCACCGATTTCCAGCACGCGTAATAACTTGGACTGGGCCTCAAGCGAAAAGGCTGCGACCTCATCTAAAAACAATGTCCCACCGTCAGCTTTTCGGAAAAATCCTAGCAGCCCGTCAACTGTACCGAACATTTGCTGCTCTACGGTTTTTGCCGGAATATTTGCACAGTTCACTGAAATAAAGGCCTGATCCCGCCGTTGACCCATGGAATGCAGTGCGCGGGCGATCAGTTCTTTTCCGGTGCCGGTTTGCCCTTGAATCAGCACCGTATGTTCGGTTTCAGCAAATTCAAAAACATCATCGCGCAGAGCAGCCATCGTATGACTTGGCCCCAGCAATACCCGATCGATCCCAGATAGCGCGCTGAGTTGAGCGCGCAAGCGTTTTGTGGTCGATAATAAACGATAGGTTTCAGCCGCATGGCGCAGCACCCGCAACAACTGGCGTGGATCAAACGGTTTCTCCAAAAATGAATAGGCACCATCCCGCATCGCTTGGACTGCCATCGAAATGTCACCATGCGCTGAAATCAATACCAGCGGCGGGGTGCCGTCTTTGTCCAATGCGGCAAGCAGGTCCAGTCCTGACATCCCCGGCATCCGCACATCTGACAGAATAACATCAGGTTCCAGATGCTTGATCTTTGCCAATGCGGCCCGGGCATCACCAAACGTATGAACATCCCAACCCGACCGCCCAAGTAGGTGTTCCAATGACTGGCGCATCTCGCGGTCATCCTCAACGACGATAATTTTCATGGTTGATCCTCTGCTAAAGGCAACCAAAGGGTAAATTCAGCCCCGCCTTTTTCCGTATCGTGCGCCTCTATGCGCCCTTTCATGTCCTTTGCAATCTGCACAGAAATAGCCAATCCCAACCCCATACCTTGCCCCGATGGTTTTGTTGTCATAAATGGTTCCTCCAAATCGACCATTGTGCGGCCTTCGAGGCCACGACCGGTATCAATGATCCGAAAAAAAGCCCTGTTGTTGGCAATATCAACTATAACCGTGATCTCACGCAAGGACTGCGTCGTTACCGCATCCACTGCGTTTCGCAACAAGTTGATCAGAACCTGCTCGATCTGTTGTTCGCTCCCTACCACGTTGACCGGACGATCGGCGTAGCGTTTGATCAATTTTATATTAGCCGCAGCCACTCCATGTGCAACGAGTGCAACTGCTGCATCACTGGTGTGGAGCAAGTCAAAAATGCTGGTTTCCCGAATGCTGGAGGTTGCAAAACCCCGGAGCTGATCATTGATATTCTGCATCCTTTCCACCAATCCGGACAACAGCGGGTTTAGGCTGTTTGGCGTTGCATCGGCTGCAATTTCTTCTGCCGCAAGATAGTTGCGCATCGCGGAAATGGGTTGCCCCAGCTCATGAGTGATAGATGCGGATAATTGCCCAAGGGCTGCCAGTTTGCTGGTGCGCTCCAATTCGTACTTGGCAGTTTTAAGATCAGATTCTGCCAAACGGCGCACCTCAATTTCCTGCGTCAAACGCGTCCGATCTGCATTGGATTCCCCAAGTGCCCGTTTCAGACGAACCGAGCGAAAACCGGTGATCGCGACAATAACGCTAAACAGTAACGCCAATACACCGGCAATCATCAAAGCTGCCTGCAGGCGAATACCTGACAGGCTGGTCAGCAGATGCAATGTCCAGTTTTCGCGCTCGATTTGCACCTGCGCAAGCAAATATTCATTTCCGTCCAGCTTGACATGCCCATTGCCGTCAGCCAGCCAATCAAGTGGCCTTAGTTGCTGATTTCCGAATTGCTGTGCATTTTCCAGATTTAGCCGTGTATGGACCGTTAACGGGTGTAAGGTTTGAAACCGGTTGCTTGGTTTTGAGGCAAGTACGACTACGGAATCGATATTACTTACCAGTATTTGTATACCGGATTCTTGCCAGGCGCGATTGAGCGATTGAAAGCCCGTTTTCACTACAATTACACCAAAGATATTTCCGAAACCGTCATACACCGGAGCCGACACAAAAAACCCCGGCTCTCCTGTTGTTGCGCCAATGGCATAAAACTGACCAGTTTTACCAGTAATCGCGTCCCTGAAGTAGGGGCGGAATGCGTAATTATTTCCTACAAAGCTGTTTGGGCTTTCATAATTTGAGGCGGCGATTGTTTTGCCATTCAGATCCATTAAAAAAATATGGTCGGCATTGGCGCGATCAGCAAAGCTCTTGAGTACTGAATTAAGCTCTTCTCCATTGTTACCCACCAGTGCGTCAGCAACAGCTGGATTTTGGGATATTATAAACGGCAGGTGCTCCAACCGCTGCAAAGCATCATTGATTGTACGGGCAAAAAATAGCGCTGTCTTTTCCGTTTGTAATGCTTCTTGTTGAGAGAAATGCCGTACCAGAAAGAAGTACGAACTGGCCGAAGCCGCTGAAATAAGGAGCACAGCAATGAGGGTTTTTGATAATGATTTCATTCGGTAAGAAAAATAGTTAGCATTTCAATATCCGCGCTCCATACGCCTTAAGCTCACCGTTGAATCAACCTTCAGGCAATACATGGCAGACTTAACATTCAATACTTCACAACGCTCAAAGGCAACAGAATTCAGCGTTACATGCCTGC
>CAYSAZ010000121.1:0-6590 GCA_964429065.1 uncultured Rhodobacterales bacterium | reverse complement strand
AGGGACACCAGTGTTTCCTGATCCGGTTGGGGGACGTTTGCGATTTACAGCGCCGAGGAACGAACTAGCCGTACCTTGTGGCGCGGGTATACCCCTCAGGCCAAGGCGCACCGGAAGCGGATAAAACCCTTTATGTGGATATGGAGCTTACTGGAATTAGGGAATGCTAAGATACCCCACAGTCATGCCAAGGTTGTGGTCATACGGCTGTGAGTTGTGCTAAAGCGACGCGACGCAACCCAAAAGTGGCCCCTAAACTAATACCAAATTAGAACCTGCTTGGCATTATTGCGAAGTAGAGAAACATGTGGTATACAATAGGTATGAGATTTTTCGGAAAATCAAACATGTGGTATACAATAGGTATGATTTTTGATGAGCCGTGACGTTAATCGGAGTATCTTGGGATAAATGGTCTGAAATTGGGCTGTAATGTGGGAGAATAAAATGAGTAAAGTTAAATATCTGAGTGCTTTGTTAGCATCCTCTTTTCTGTATACAGCAACGCCGGCTCTGGCAGAAGAAATCACCATATACAGTTGGCGCATTCAAGAAATTGACATGTGGAAACACATTTCTGATGCGGGGCTAATTGATGGCGTAACCATCAATTATCTGGGCCTTGATGGGGACACTTACGAAACCAAATTGCGCACTGATCTGCAATCGGGCGGGCCGGATATCTTTCAGGGTCGCGCCGGTGCTGCCTGGCTGGCCTCGTTTATTGAATCCGGCGTTATTGCACCGCTTGACAGCAGTGTTGACATGTCCGGCATCGCGCCCGCAGCACTGTCCGCTGGCCAAGGCGCCGATGGGCAGCAATACGGGGTGCCATTTGCCATTCAGATGGAAAGCATCATCTACAACAAAGGTGTATTCGAGGCGAACGACATCGCCGTGCCAACAACGATGGAAGAGTTTGACGCTGCGGCAGAGGCCCTGAAGGCGGCGGGTGTCACACCTATCACCTTTGGCGGGCGTTCCGGTTGGTGGCTTAATCAGGTGGTAGGAGAGACGATGACCGCCGGAATGGTGTCTGATGAAACGGCTGCCAAGCTGATTTCGGGCGAGGCATGTTTTACCGACGCTGAATTTGTGACAACGATGGAAACCGTTAAGAAATGGCAGGATGCCGGGTATTTGAACGGGGCGCCTTTGGCCGAAGATTACGGCGCGATGCGTACCGCAGTGGCCCTTGGCGAAGCCGCGATGATGATTGATGGTGTATGGTCCACTGGTCCAACTTCACCACTTTATGAAATCGACCCTGATCTGGCGCTTGGCTTTATTCCGGTACTGGGGCCAAACGGCAAGGTTTACGCCTTTGGTGACGGCTCGTATCTGGGCAATGCCAATACAAAGAAAGCCGATGCGGTGAACAAGGTTTTGGCATTTACCGCTACGGCTGAATTTGCGCAGTTGTTTGCAGATATGGTTGGGGAATTACCTGCCTATGGCGGCACCTACAAGATTAGCGATCCGAACCTTGCCTTGGTTGCCGGGATGATCGCTCAGAATGCGTCCTCGCAAACGCCGTTCTTTGCATATGCGCTGAATTCTGGCACGCCTTCTTATGGGCAACTGGTGGCTGACGGATATCAGGAACTGCTGAACGGCGATGTGACGCCGGCCGAAATGGCGCAGAAAATCCAGGATGGCCTGAATTCCTGGGGCTACGTTGGCGCAGCCCATTGTGGCGGCTAAAACCAAACGGGGCGGCCCATCGTGGCCGCCTCAACACTATCTAGGGGGGCCGCATGAATTATAAGCAAAAAGCAAATTTGCAGAGGATCGCGCTTTTGGCGCCCGGCCTTCTTCTTTTTGGCGTTTTCAACCTTGTTCCGCTTATCGGGTTGCTGGTCCTTTCCTTGTTCAGATGGCCGGGGCTGGGGGATGCAACATTTGTCGGCTTTGACAATTTCACCAAGCTGTTTACCGAACCCTATTTTCGCGACCAATTGATTAACGCCCTTACGCAAAACATATTTTTCTTTGTTGTTATCATCGGTTTGATGTTGACACTGGGTACTGGCTTTGCGTTGCTATTAAGCTTCAAAACCCACGGCCGCGGAATCTATCGAACGATTTTCTTTCTGCCTTATCCGTTGGCGGGGGCTGCAGTGGCGTTTTTGCTGGACCTGATGGTGCAAACCCGGGGGCCGATTAATACATTTTTCGTAAAAATCATGGGCGTGTGGGACCAACCCATCGGGTTTCTGGGGGATCCCGATTTAGCCCTGACCACGCTGGCGCTGTTTTATTCATGGCATCGCCTTAGCTTTGCAATCATCCTGATCCTGTCAGCCATCATCGGCGTGCGGGTGCATCTGCTGGAATCGGCCATGCTTGACGGGGCGACGCGCTGGCAAACCATCAAGGCGGTGGTTTTTCCGGTTCTGGCCCCGGCCTTTATCCTGATTACGGTGATCGTGATGGTCGATGTGTTCAACAACGCCGATTATACCCTGTTGTTGATGGGGCCCGAAGCCGGACCGGTGCGATCAACAGATTTGATGGGCACGTTTTTGTTCCGCACCTCGTTTGGGGGTTCGGCAACCACGGTGGATGTCAACTTTGGCATGGCGGCAGCGATTGGTCTGATCATTGCGATACTGATCCTGCCCGCTGCGCTGTTTCTGGCGCTCAAAAACATGAGGAAAGACTAGATGCACAAGTTATTTCGTCTTTCCCGCAAGGAACAGTTGCTGGTGCAATTCATCCTGATTGCATGGGCCTGTGTGGTGCTGCTGCCAATTGGCGTTGCGGTAATCAATTCGTTCAAGCCAAATCTGGGAGAGGTCTATCGCGCGCCCCTTGCGCTGCCCTCGAGCTGGAGTTGGGACAACTATGTCAAGGCATGGTTCGGGGCCAGCTTTGGGCGGTTCTTTATGAATTCGGCTATTATCTCGATCAGTACGGTGATTATCGTTACTTTTGCCGCCTCGACCACCGCCTTTGTGTTGGTGCGTATGCCGTTCAAGGGCAGCGTTTTGATTTTCGCCAGCCTGATGATCGGCGTGGTGATCCCGCTGCGTCTGGCCTTGGCGCCATTGTTTACCGTGGTGCGCAGCCTTGGGCTGCTGGATACGTTGACCGGGGTTATTCTGGTGCAATCGGCCTCTATGATGCCAGTGGCGGTGTTTATTCTGGCGGCTTTTTTGAAATCAGTACCCTCCGAGCTGGAAGACGCGGCCAAAATTGACGGCGCCCTGCCGTTTTCGATTTACTGGCGCGTGGTTTTGCCGATTATCAAACCGGCGATGGCAACTGTGGCGCTGCTATCCTTTGTTTCGGCATGGAATGAATATTTTCTGCCGCTGATCTTTTTGCAAAGCCCGGACATTTATCCAATCACCCTTGGGATCACCCAGTTTAAATCCCAGTTTTCGGTGCAATGGCACCTGATGTTTGCCGGTATTCTGATCATGCTGATCCCGACCATAATTGCGTTTCTACTCGCCTCGCGTCAATTCATCGAAGGGCTGACCTCGGGCGGGGTAAAGGAGTAACCCATGTCAAATATATCTATCAACGGGTTGGACAAGTCTTATGGCGCCGTACAGGTGCTGCACGATATCAGCCTCGATCTACCGGATAATTCCTTTGTGGTTTTTGTCGGGCCGTCGGGGTGTGGAAAATCTACTTTGCTGCGCTCTATTGCCGGGCTCGAAGAATCCACGGGACAGATTTTGCTGGACGGGCGGGATATTTCAAACGACGCGCCGGTGGATCGCAATGTTGCGATGGTGTTTCAGTCTTATGCGCTTTATCCGCAAATGACAGTGCGTGAAAATATCGGTTTTGCCCTAAGCATTGCCAAAATGCCCAAGGGCCAGATTGCCGCAAAAGTGGACGAAGCAGCCAAGCTGCTAAAGCTTGATACGCTTCTGGATCGCAAGCCGAAAGATTTGTCTGGTGGGCAACGGCAACGGGTGGCAATTGGGCGTGCTATTTTACGCGACCCCAAGGTGTTTTTGTTTGACGAACCGTTGTCGAACCTTGATGCAGAATTGCGCGTTGATATGCGCCTTCAGATCGCGGCGCTGCGCCGCAAACTGTCTGCAACATTCATCTATGTGACCCATGATCAGGTCGAGGCCATGACCCTTGCCGATCAAATCGTGGTGTTGCGTGACGGGTATATCGAACAGGTTGGGGCCCCGATGGAGCTGTATCACCGCCCCGCCAACATGTTTGTTGCCGGGTTCATCGGTTCACCCAAGATGAACTTTTTGCAGGCCAAAAAGATCGGCCCGACCGAGATCAGTTTTGATCATGGTGATACTCTGGTTACGCCGGAACTGGCGGTGCCTGATGGGGCGGTTGTCCATGTGGGTGTTCGCCCTGAACACCTGAGCATTGACGAAACGGGTCTGATCCCAACGACCATTGCAGCGATCGAAAATCTGGGCCCTGTTTCCTATGCGCATTGCCTGTTGGAAGGCGAACAGCTGGTTACGGTGCAATTGGAACCGGGGCATGATTTCATTCTGGAACAAAAGCTGAAGCTGAAGATAGCTTCTGATCGTTTGTATTATTTTGACCAGTCCGAAAAGCGGATAGATACGGAATAGGCTTATGAAATCCAGTGCCTCTTTGCGTTGTGTTTGGCATGACGGTCCGGACAATGGTTATCTGGCCTACCGGCTCACCAATGATCGGGAAACGCCGTTGTGCGGGTTCACCCTGTGCACCACCAGTCAGAATTTCCCCGAAAATACTGGCGCGGCCAAAGGGGCGCAGATCTGTCGAATTGATGGCTCTTTTCTGGAAGTTGCCCCGCCAGAGGGTATGGTCCTTGCCCCCGGCGATAGCTGGGAATTTACCTTGCAAGGGCATTTCGCCCCGCGCAACCAGACCGATGGTCCGCTTAGTGCCTTTATCGCGTTGAAGGACGGACAGGTTTTACCGGTGACGTTCGGGGCTTTGGAATGTAGTAACCCGACTGGGCCAGAGGTTGCGAAACCTGCGCCTGACTACACGGGGCCGATGCTTGCGCTGACCCCGTGGCCGAACGGGCTGCACTTGACCGGCACAGCGCCAGCCCCCAGCCATTTTGCCGCCGATGCGCCGCAGTTGACGACCATCACCAATCTGCTTTTCCCGAAAGAAGCCCCGATTTTTAGCACCCGTTCAGGCGGAATGGCATTTCGGAGCGCACTGGATAAAACCCTTGCTGCAGAAGAATATGAAATAACCTTTCACACCGATCAGGTTGATGTTCGCCACGGTGAAAAAGGGCTGCTTTATGCACAGATCACCTTGGCGCAGTTGCTGCGTGGCTGCCGGTTGACGCCGCGGCAGTACACCTTTCCAGCCGCTGGCAGCAAGATCAGCGATGCGCCCGCCTTTGACTGGCGCGGGGCGCAACTGGACGTATCACGGCAGTTCTTTTCGCCTGATGAAATCCGGCATTTTCTGGCAGGGATGGCATGGGCAAAACTGAACCGGTTTCACTGGCATCTAAGCGATGACGAAGGATTCCGGATTGAAATCAAAGCCTTCCCTGCCTTGACGCAAATCGGCGCTTGCCGCGGTTATGGGCAGGAAATTCCGCCGCAGCTTGGCGATGGTCCGGCGGGGCAAGCGGGGTTTTATACCCAACTACAGGTACAGGAAATTATTTGCCTTGCCGCTGACCTGAACATCGAAGTCATGCCCGAAATCGATATGCCCGGCCACGCCACAGCCATATTGCGGGCGCTGCCTTATCTGGCCGATCCTGATGAAACCGCCAATTCCTATCGCTCGGTGCAATCGTTTTATAACAACGCCCTTAATCCGGCCATGCCGCAGGTTGAGCAATTTGTCGATGCGGTTTTGGCAGAACTGACCGCGCTATTCCCTTTCGGTATTTTTCATATTGGTGGCGACGAAGTTCCCGAGAATGCGTGGACGGGATCACCTGTGGCACAGGCAGAAATGGCGCGTTACGGGGAAAGTTCAGAGCAGATGCAGGGCCGCTTTACCCGCGCGTTGCAGGACAAGCTGCAAAAGCTGGGTAAGGCAACCGGCGCATGGGACGAGGTTGGTCATGCCAAGGAAACGCGGATTGAAAACACGCTTGTTTTCCTATGGCGTGATGCGACGGATGCCGCAATGCTGGCCAAGCGGGGATTTGACATCATCTTGACTCCTGCTTCATATTTTTATCTGGATATGTGCACCAGCAATGCCTGGGGCGCGCCCGGTGCGGGTTGGGCTGGCGTGGTGCCTTTACAAAAGACCTACGACTACGTCATTCCAACGCAAAATGTTAAAGGGGTACAGGCGGGAATCTGGACCGAAAAAATGCAGGACCGGAAGGTGTTTCGAACGCTGGTCTTCCCGCGCCTGTACGCCGTTGCAGAAACGGGCTGGACACTGCAGGAAAACAAGGATTTCGGGCGGTTTGATTTGATTATCGGGCACAATTATTAGGGTGGGAGGGACCCCGTTTGCAAGTTGAACGCCTTCGCTATCAGACCCTAGGCCCTGCGCAACATTGTTTTGCATTCAGGTTGAGGTAAGTGCCTTCAGGGCGTGCGCCAAAGGGGACATAGAAGCAGCCGATGCTTATGGCCTTTCAGGCTGGAGCCGCTTTCGCCGGG
>CAYSAZ010000120.1:0-6620 GCA_964429065.1 uncultured Rhodobacterales bacterium | reverse complement strand
CCTCGACCTCTTGCATGCCATGCAAGCGCTCTCCCATCTGAGCTATGGCCCCTTGGTGTCGGCTGTATTTCAGCGACGCCTGATATTTATGGCCGGATGTGGCCGAGCACAAGTGCAAATTGCAACAACTACCGGATCAGTCTTCGTCTTTATCGGCCGGGACGTCGGCGACTTCTTCCAAGGTTACGGTATCCTCATCGTCGTCATCCAGTAATGTATCATCGGTGCTTGTGTCATTGTCATCTCCAAGCACATCTTCGACGTCATCAATAACCGGTTCTGCCTTATCCGCTTCCTTTTTGGCCTTGGCCTTGCTGGTTGTGGATTTTCCAGGGTTTGTCAGTGACGCAAGGTCAAATTCTTCTGCGCAGGACGGGCAGGTCATCGGGTCTTTTTGCAGATCATAAAAGCGCGTGGCGCATTTTGGGCAAAGGCGTTTTACGCCCCATTCTTCGTTGGGCATCGGTATCCCCTGATTAATTTGTGACAATTTCTGTTGCCACGTGCCACATGCTACACTTCTTGTCAAAGGCTTTAGCGGTGTTTGCGTGTGAAATTCCTTGATGCCAGGTAAAATTCTGCCTAGGTTTTCAAATCAAATTGGCAGCGAGCGGATGAATTTTGACTGAGGTGATCTATATTGGGCAGCCGGTGATTGAGGTCAGGCTTAAACGTAATGCACGTGCGCGGCGTCTGACTTTGCGGTTATCAAGCGTCGATGCCGTGGCCAGCCTGACCCTGCCGCCACGCATATCTCTGCGCGAAGCTACAGCCTTTGCGGTGCGTCAGGAAGATTGGTTGCGTGGGCAAATTGCGCGCCTGCCTGCACGTTTGCCTGTTACAATCGGATCAGAAATAATGTTTCAGGGCAATAACATGCGTCTTGTGGCTGGAAGGGGCCGGTTGGTCGCGCTTGGTGCAGAGGGCATTGTTATCAACCCCGTTCAGACCGGCGCGCGTCTGCGGGCGTTTCTGAAAACCGAGGCCAGAAATGCGCTTGTGCCTGCGGCCGAGGCTTTTGCCGCACAGCTTTCAAAACCTATGGGGCGCATAAGTTTGCGTGATACCCGTTCACGCTGGGGGTCATGTTCCGGGGCAGGGAACCTGATGTTCTCGTGGCGCTTGGTAATGGCCCCGCCTGCGGTTTTGCGCTATGTTGCGGCACATGAGGTGGCGCATTTGCAAGAAATGAACCATTCACAGGCATTTTGGGATGTGGTCGCGTATCTTATGCCGGATTATCAGATCCATCGGGTCTGGCTGAAAAAACACGGGGCAAAACTGCATCGGGTGGATTTTTTATCTTGACGTTTATGGATTTGTGATCACATATTACCATATGGAAAAACCTGCCCCTACCGAGCCAAAAATCCCCGCCCATGAAACCGTTTATCGCACCCTGCGCACCCGTATTATGCACGGTGAGATGGCGCCGGGTATAGCGCTTACGTTACGCGGGATCGGCGCGGAATTTAACGTTTCCATGACCCCGGCCCGTGAAGCCGTGCGCCGCCTTGTTGCCGAAGGGGCGCTGATCCTGTCAGCGTCCGGGCGGGTTTCGACGCCAGAATTATCCAATGACCGGATCGAAGAGCTGGCAACGATTCGTGCGATGCTAGAGGTCGAGCTGGCCTCAAGAGCCTTACCGCGCGTGCACTCCGCCCTGATTGAACGTTTGCAAAACATTAACGCCATCATTGGCCAGATGATTGTTAAGGCTGATGCGACCGGATACGTGCGTGCAAACCTTGAATTTCACCGCACACTTTATCTGCGCGCCCAATCACCTGCGATGCTGGCATTGGTGGAAACTGTCTGGCTGCAATCTGGCCCAACGATGCGGGCGCTCTATTCAAAGGGGTCGCGCGCGCAGGCAGGGGAGAAGCATCGCTCAATCCTCGCGGCGCTGAGGGCAGGGGATGACCCGAGCCTGCGCCTTGCCATACGTTCGGATGTTACAAGTGGCCTTAAGATGCTACTATCCTAAGGTTCGGCGTTTTACCCCTTGACCAAAATCGGCCAATATATCATTTTACGCCAATGAAATTGGAGTTATTACGATGAATTTTTTACGTCTTCTTGGTCGCCTCGTTGTAATAACAACGGTTGTTACAGTGATTGCTGTTGTCTGGAAATGGGATAATATCAAGCGTTTACTGGCGGTTAATGAACTTTTCATCGAAGAAAACATCGTTTCCAATTTCAGCCATATGAGCAATGTCTTTTACAGCACAGAACTGGTTTTGCCAGACGCAACCCCGTCTCCCTTAGAGGTGGCGGCGCGTGATATGCCTGAAAGCCTGGCTGGCTGGGTTGAGGATCGCGCATTAACGGCATTGGTGGTTCTTAAGGATGGCAAACTTGCGCATGAGGCCTATTTCAAAGGTACAGACGCCGCAGATTTGCGGATTTCATGGTCTGTTGCCAAAAGCTTTCTTTCGGGTTTGATGGGAATCGTCGTGGCTGAGGGTTTGATTGAATCTCTGGATGATCCGGTTACTAAATATGCCGAAAAACTGGTTGGCACGGCCTATGACGGCGTTAGCATCCGCAATGTGCTGAACATGTCGAGCGGGGTGACTTTTGATGAGGATTACCTCGATTTCAACTCCGACATCAATAAAATGGGGCGTGTGCTGGCACTGGGCTGGTCTATGGATGGGTTTACCGCGGATCTGCACAAGCGTGAGCGTCCACCGGGTGAAGCCTGGCAATATGTGTCCATCGATACTCATGTTCTGGGCATGGTTATTCGGGGCGCCACGGGTCGTGGTATTCCCGAGCTGATGGTTGAAAAAATCCTGGCACCTTTAGGGCTTGAGGCCAATCCTGCCTATCTGACTGATGGTAAAGGTGTGGCATTTGTTCTGGGTGGTTTGAATTTGCGGACCCGCGATTATGCGCGTTTTGGTCAGATGTATCTGCAAAACGGTCTTTATAATGATCAACAGATAGTGCCTGCTGATTGGGTACTTGAATCCACCGCCCCCAGTGCACCAACGGTTGAGGGGGCAATTCAATACGGGTATCAATGGTGGATGTCCCCGGATGCCAGTGACGGCGAATATTTCGCCCGGGGCATATACGGCCAGTATATTTATGTGAACGAGCAGATGGGGGTGGTGATTGCTATCAACTCCGCAGACCGCAACTTTCAAGAGCCGGGCGCGTTTGATCAAAATCTGCGAATGTTTCGTGAAATCACACGTTCACTTCAGTAATTTCAAGTATTTTGTGGTTCTGCAAGAAATCTTTGACATCTGATGCTATGGGGATAGCACTGGCCGTCCCTAATTTACCGATTTGTAAAGCCGCGGCTGCTGTGGCAAAGCGCAGGGCGGTTTTGGTGTCTGTGCCCATATCAATATGGCCAAGAAAATACCCCAGAAACGTATCCCCCGCGCCGGTGGTATCCACCGGATCAACCCTAAAGGCTGCACATGAAATCGTGCCCTGCGCCGTGATCAGCGTCGCTCCGTCACCCCCACGCGTGACAAGCGTTTGAGCTAGAGGCAAAACATCAGGGTCAACGCCCATTGCTTTGGATAATTGTGCCGCCTCGATCGCATTCAGGGCCATAATATCCGTAAACGGGATCATTTCGGCGCTAACTTTGGCATCAAAAGGCGCCGCAGCATAGGCCACGCGCATACCTTTGGATTTTGCGACCTTAGCGGCGTAAACGCAAAGATTTGTCTCATTTTGCACCAACAGCCAGTCATCGGTTTTGGCTGTGTTCAGGGCCTTATCAATCTGGAATTTTGTCAGGGCAAGATTGGCGCTGGAATAGAGGATAATTGCGTTTTCGCCAGCATTATCAACACAAATAATGGCGTGCCCGGTGGGCATATCCAGCGTTGACACATGCGCCATGTTAACGCCTGCATCGGCCATGATAGCGCCAACCCACGCGCCATCGTGGCCGATGGCACCGATATGAATAACCTTGCCACCAGCGCGGGCAATGGCAACTGATTGGTTGGCGCCTTTACCGCCCAGCCCTCGCTGATATGTCTTTGCGGCCAATGTTTCACCGGGTTGTGGCAGGTGGTTCACACGGTAAACATGGTCAATATTGATAGAGCCGAGGTTATAAATCGTCATCAGCCAACCTTGCAGGCAGCCATGATCGCCATGTTCAAGATATCGTTTGTGGTTGAGGTCGTGGCGCAGATTTGCACTTGTTTATCAATCCCTGTCAAAATCGGGCCAATAACCGTAGCGCCGGCCATTTCCTGCATCAGTTTCACCGAAATGGAGGCCGAATGCCGCGCAGGGACCACCAGAATATTTGCAGGGCCAGTTAGGCGACAAAAGGGATATTGTTTCATTACATCGATATTTAGGGCAACATCGACGGTCATCTCGCCGTCATATTCAAAGTCGACATTACGCCCGTCCAAAACTTCGGCAGCGCGCTCCATTTTCTCAGCGCGTTCCGAAACTGGATAGCCAAAATTTGAGAAACTGACAAAGGCTACGCGCGGCTCCACCCCGAGCGAGCGGGCGACACCTGCTGCACGCTCGGCAATATCAGCCAAATCCTCGGCCTCGGGCCATTCATGCACCAATGTATCGGCGATCAGCACCATGCGGCCCCGATGCAACACGGCTGTGATCCCGACAGCCCCATCCCCGGCACTCGCGTCAAAAACATGGTTAATTAAGTTTAACACATGCGCCGATTTACGCGTAGCACCGGTCACCATGCCATCCACATGATCATGGGCCAACATCAAAGACGAAAACACGTGCCGGTCGCGACTGGCCATGATGTGACAATCCCGCTGATCAAACCCTTTTCTCTTTAAACGATTATAAAGAAAGGATGTATATTCCTCTAAATTATCAATCATCGCCGCATTTATGACCTCGATTTCGTCAATCGCTTCGGGCATTCCGGCGGCCTCAAGGAAGCCGATAATCTCTTCGCGGCGCCCCACCACCACGGGTTCGCCAAGGCCTGAACGTTTGTAGGCAACTGCCGCGCGCACCACCCGTTCGTCATCACCCTCGGTGAACAAAATACGGGCCTGTTCGCGTTTGGCCCGCGCATAAAGCACCCGTAACGTCGCCGCTGTCGGATCAAGCCGTTCTTTCAGCGATTCCGCATACGCCGGCATGTCAATGATCGGGCGACGCGCGACGCCGGTGTCCATTCCGGCCTTGGCCACGGCAGGCGGGATCACATAAATCAGGCGCGGATCAAACGGTGTCGGGATGATGTAATCACGCCCGAACGACAGTTTTTTGCCGTATGCCATGGCCACCTCATCAGGGACATCTTCGCGCGCCAACGCAGCCAACGCCTCGGCGCAGGCGATTTTCATATCATCATTGATGGCCCGCGCATGGATGTCGAGCGCCCCGCGAAACAGATAGGGAAAACCCAATACGTTGTTGACCTGGTTCGGATAATCGGAGCGACCCGTGGCAACAATCGCGTCTTTGCGCACGGCGTGGGCTTCTTCGGGGGTAATTTCGGGATCGGGATTGGCCATGGCAAAAATCACCGGATCGGGGGCCATGGATCGCACCATATCCGCCGTTACCGCGCCCTTGGCTGACACCCCGAGAAACACATCCGCACCCTTCATGGCCTGATCAAGCGTGCGCAAATCCGTGTTGGCAGCATGGGCCGATTTCCATTGGTTCATCCCATCGGTGCGGCCTTGATAAATCACACCTTTAGTGTCGCAAATAATACAATTATCGTGCTTTGCGCCCATGGATTTCAACAACTCGATACAGGCAATCCCCGCCGCACCTGCGCCATTCAGAACAATCCGGCAGTCTTCTATTTTCTTACCCGAAATATGCAATGCATTGATCAGCCCGGCCGCACAAATCACGGCTGTGCCGTGCTGGTCGTCATGGAAAACCGGGATATCCATTTCTTCCTTAAGACGTTGTTCAATGATAAAACATTCGGGCGCTTTGATATCCTCAAGATTAATGCCGCCAAAAGTTGGTCCCATCAGGCGCACGGCGTTAATGATCTCCTCGGGATCTTGGGTATCAAGCTCAATATCAATCGCGTTCACGTCGGCAAAGCGTTTGAACAGTACTGCCTTGCCTTCCATCACCGGTTTGGAGGCCAGCGCCCCGAGGTTCCCCATCCCCAAAATCGCCGAGCCATTTGTGATCACAGCAACCAGATTTCCCTTGGTGGTGTAATCATACGCAAGCTCGGGGTTGTCAGCGATGGCCTGAACGGGCACAGCGACACCCGGGCTATAGGCCAGTGACAGATCACGCTGCGTGGCCATGGGGGTCGATGCGTTGACCTCCAGCTTGCCTGGGTTTGGTTCACGATGATAGGCCAGTGCCTCTTCGTCTGTAACTTTGGAATTTCCCGACATAATATTGCTTTCTCTTGGTTTCACGCGCAACTTTACGCGCTGGACTTGAGGATCACAACCAAGTTGATAGCAGAATTTTCACGTGGAAATTTGGATGGTTTTACTAAACTACTAAACCGGTTTAGTAGTTTAGTCAGGCAGTGTAATATTCTTTATTTTCAAATGGTTGGAATTTTTTAGGAAGGAAATATTAAGAGTTTAAACACAAGCTAACCGCCGCCAATTAGAATGCCAGCTGCCAAAACCAATCCTCCGCCC
>CAYSAZ010000119.1:0-6629 GCA_964429065.1 uncultured Rhodobacterales bacterium | reverse complement strand
AACGTGCGATTGACGTGCAAATCACCCGGTTGCGGCGCAAATTGGAGGCTGACCCGAAACAGCCCCGTTATCTGCAAACCGTGCGCGGCGCAGGGTATATGTTGACCCCCGATTAAAGGTAAACATCTGACCGGCAACCCGAAAAATTGCCCACCCGCCCGTAAGGCAGGGATTGTTTTGTAACGTCTTGACTGTCCGGGCATGGCTGAACATTATGCCTTACGCTCATATAAACAACAAGGAAACCAGCATGGCCATCGTTCCCCCTCTTAGCGAAGAAAACATGGATGAAACACTGCGCAATGAGGTGCAGTTCTTCAAAGGCCCGCTGGGCGTTATCCCCAATTCCGTGCGCACAATGGCCTATCGCCCTGAAATCGCGCGCGCATTCACCAATCTTAACATCGCAGTGATGACCGAGTATGGCGCGGTGACCCCGGAATTCAAACGCATCCTTGGATATGTCAGCAGTTACGCATCGGGCTGTCTATATTGTCAGGCCCATATGATCCTGGCCTCCGAGCGGTTTAATGCCTCCGAGGAGCGTCTGAATGATGTGTACAACTTTGCTGAAAGCCCACATTTCAGCGATGCTGAAAAAGTCGCGTTGGAATATGCCCATGCCGCCACATTAGTGCCAAATGCAGTAACCCCGGAAATGGGTGTGGCCTTGAACGCCCATTGGACACCCGAGGATATCGTTGAAATTACCGCCGTCGTGGCGTTATTTGGCTTTCTTAATCGCTGGAACGATTCGATGGGGTCTGCACTGGAAGACCTGCCAATTTCCAAAGGCGAAGCGCGATTATCCGGCGCAACCGGCTGGAGTGTCGGCAAACATACATAACATTAATACCACCAGAATAACAGGGATTTTCTATGGAACCTAAAGACAGCAACGGCACAATTATAAACGAGGGCGACACAGTGATGGTCATCAAAGACCTCAAGGTCAAAGGCATGTCCAAAACACTGAAACGCGGCTCACAAATCAAAAACGTGCGCCTGACAGGCAACCCCGAACAAATCGAGTGCCGGATCGGCAAGGCAACAATTGTGCTGAAAGCCAGCTTTATGAAGAAGGTTTGAAATTACAAAACATACCGGCTGATATCCGTTGACCTTGCCAATTCTCCCAGATGTTTTTCCACAAAATCGGCGTCAATCGTTACGGCATCCCCGGCGCGCTCGGAGGCGTCAAAGCTAAGGTCTTCGAACACGCGTTCCAGCACCGTATAAAGCCGCCGCGCCCCGATGTTTTCAACCGACGAGTTCACCTCAGCGGCGATTTTAGCAAGGGCCGCGATGCCGTTTTCCGCAAACGTCACGCTAACTTCTTCGGTGGCCATAAGGGCTGTGTATTGCAGGGTCAGGGCGTTGTCTGTTTCGGTCAGAATACGCACGAAATCCTGTTCCGTCAGCGCGCGCAGCTCTACGCGGATCGGCAAGCGACCCTGAAGTTCCGGTAATAAATCCGAGGGTTTAGCGATATGAAACGCGCCTGACGCGATGAACAACACGTGGTCGGTCTTAACCGGGCCGTATTTGGTGGAAACGGTTGTACCCTCGATAAGCGGCAACAAATCACGTTGCACGCCTTCGCGTGAAACATCGCCGCCACGGGCATCCGAGCGCGCACAAACCTTGTCAATCTCGTCCAGAAACACGATGCCGTTTTCCTCAACCGCAGTGATCGCCGCTTTGTTGATCGTTTCCTCATCCAGCAGCTTGTCGGCCTCCTCGTCGACCAGCAGTTTATAGCTGTCCGAAACCTTGACACGCCGCCGCGTGGTACGCCCACCCATGGCTTTGCCAAACATATCACCAAGGTTCAGCATCCCCATGCCCGCGCCCGGTTGGCCGGGGATATCCATCATTTGCATGGGGTTGGAATTGTCGGCAAGATCCAGCTCAATCTCTTTGTCGTCCAGCATCCCGTCGCGCAGTTTCTGGCGAAACATCTCGCGGGTCTGTTCGCGGGCGTCCGTACCGGCCAATGCGCTAACCACCCGTTCTTCGGCCAAGGTGCGTGCCTTGGCCTTTACGTCCTCGCGCATATTTTCGCGCACCATCAGCACCGCGCCATCCATCAGATCACGCACGATTTGTTCAACATCCCGGCCAACATAACCGACCTCAGTAAACTTGGTAGCCTCGACCTTCAGGAACGGCGCATTGGCCAATTTGGCCAGACGGCGGCTGATCTCGGTTTTACCAACGCCGGTTGGGCCAATCATCAGAATATTCTTTGGATAAACCTCATCGCGCAGATCATCGCCAAGCTGTTGTCGGCGCCAACGGTTTCGCAGGGCCACGGCCACCGCACGTTTGGCGGCGTTTTGGCCGATGATAAAACGATCAAGTTCCGAGACGATTTCACGGGGCGTTAGGTTGGTCATGATGTTTCCTGATAAGGCGGGAGTTTCGATTTAATTGGGAAGTTTGGCAAGGCACGCATCAGGGCGGCGCGCAATTGCACCCACCATGTGCCAAGAGCCGTAACAAACGCCCCCATGACCAGCAGGGTCAGAGCGATTGGCCAACCATCCCCGGTGCCAAGGTCAGAATCAAGCGCCCAGGCCAGAATGATGCCGATATAAATAATCCCCGCCGTCAGGAATGAGCGGCGGTCAATGACCAGTGCGACAACGGCAATCAAGGTTAAAGCGATGCTGGCCAGCACATAGCCCATAGAACCCTCAAGGTTTAAAAGGCTCAACGCCACCACGTTAACAATGGCAGGAGCGGCAAGGATATGCAGCCAGAAACCACAAGCCGACAGCCGCGAGACGCGGTAGGGGTCTTTGAGGTCAAAATACATGCCCCCGAGAAAGGCAATAAAGCCAAAGATCAGCATGGTCTGCGCCATAACCGGATTACGGGATATATCGAAAACGCCATCGGCATTGCCGATAAAGATCGATGCAAAAATTGATTCCGGCGCGACGATTGCAGCGATGGAAAAGGCGATGCCGGCGCCAAACAGGCCGAACAGGAACATCGCGAATGGTACATGGAACCGCCAGAAATACCCCAGCATGCCAATGGCCCCAACCACAGCCGTGATCAGGAAATGATAGCCATTCGGTTTTTCGGCCTCAAAATCAAAAACCAATAACGCCACAAGCCCTGCAATTGACCCCGCAAAGACAATCGCCAACCCGATGCTTGGCAGGGTCATGCGGCGTTTCAAGGTGAAATACATAGCGAACGCAACCGTCAGCAGGGCTGATATCACCAGCACAATTTCAGGGATACCAACCAGCAAAGCCACGCTCATGAACCCGCCATAAAGAATGGCCAGACCGACGGTTACAAATATTTCCGAGAACCCTTTGAACAGCTCAAACGGTTCGTCCTCTGCGCCCATATTTTGGCGATACCCCAGACGGTCATTGGCGATGGCGATCAAGCGGGCGGCCTGCGCCTCGTTGATCACACCAGCGGCGACACCGGCGCGAATATCATCCATTGCAAAATCAGCCATTAATCGACTCCACGGTCATATTTCCATTGGTATAAACGCAAATCTCCGCCGCAATCTCCAGCGCGCGTCGGGCGATTTTTTCGGCGTCGTCCTCAAAATCATACATCGCCCGCCCGGCCGCCAGCGCGAAATTTCCGCCAGATCCTATCGCCGTTACATCATGTTCAGGCGCCAATACGTCACCTGCACCCGTGATCACCAGCAGTTCGGTGCCATCCGTGACGATCAACATCGCCTCCAGGTTTTTGAGATACTTATCCGTGCGCCAGTCTTTGGCCAGCTCGACACTTGCACGTTGCAGCTGCCCCGGCACGGCCTCAAGCTTGGCCTCTAATCTTTCGAGCAAGGTAAACGCATCGGCCGTAGAGCCGGCAAATCCGCACACCACATCGTGGCCACCGGGCGAGATACGCCGCACTTTGCGCGCCGAACCTTTGATGATCGTCTGCCCAAGGCTGACCTGTCCGTCGCCTGCAATCACGACCTTGCCGCCCTTGCGAACCCCGACAATCGTGGTGCCGTGCCAGCCGGGAAAATGCTCGGTGTCGCTCATATCTGCCTCCGTTTGTTTTGATAGAATATAGGAATGGTTTGGATGAATTGCCAGTGCGTGCGACGGTGGATTAGCCTTTGCCCTCGCCTTTTGTGATAAAAATCACATAAAACGCGCTGTTATGCGGTATATTTGGGCATTCATCTCTTATGAAGGAGCTTTCCATGACCGTTTCCATCGGGACATTTAACCTCAATAACCTGTTTTCACGGTATAATTTTCGCGCCGAGGTTGATGCCATTCCCTTGCAAGAAGCGGGGGGTATTTCCCTCACGTTCACACCCGATGACGTGGACGTCAAAACCTTTATGGGGCGTCTGGTCAAGGCCAAGGACCCCGGTGATACAGCCGAAATTGCCCGCCGGATTCTAAAGATGAATTGTGATATTTTAGCGGTTCAAGAGGTGGAACATATTGAAATTCTTAAGAAATTCAACCGTGATAATCTGAATGGACTATATGCTCATGTCGCCCTGATTGAAGGCAATGATCCGCGCATGATTGATGTTGGAATACTCTCAAAACTGCCACTTGGATCGATCACATCACACCAAACGGCCATCCATCCCGATGATCCGGCAAAACGGGTTTTCGGGCGGGATCTGGTGCAGGTTGAGGTGTTAAAGGCCAACGGGCAGAAACTGTTAACCATTTATAACACCCATATGAAAAGCCATTTCGTGCCCTTCGATCAGGATCCTGTGGCCGGGGCAACAGCCGCAAATGCACGGCGAAAGCGTCAGGCAGAAACGATATCACGGATTATATCGGCCCAAGAACGCGCTGGCGCAAAATTCGTGCTGCTCGGCGATATGAATGACCCCGAGGTTTCCAGCGATATCGCACCGATGCTAATCGCAGACGGTGATCCGCTGCATAACGCGCTGGAAAATGCCGTTGAAACCCGTGCCGCCAAGGCTGAAACCACAGGGCAAGGACCGGGGCCACAAAGCACCATGTGGACACACCGGTTTAACCCGCCCGGCCCGGAATTTCCGCGCTATGAACTATTTGACCACATTTGGGTCAGCGACAGCCTGCGCAACAAGATAATTTCGGCCCATATCGACCGGCGCACCAAACACGGCGGTGATGGTTCAGACCATGATCCAGCGTGGATTATTTTGGATGTGTGATGGTATTTAAGCGAGACAAGCTCACTATTCTTCCCTATCATCATGGTTCAATTCCTTTGCCCAGTGGATTGACCATGCGCCAAAGGGTTTAAGTAAGCTGAATAGTTCCAGACCTCTTGTTGACAACTGATATCCAGAATTCCCGCGCTCAACCAGACCGCTGGCAGTTAACTCTTTCAATCGCTTATTTAACACTGTCGGTGAAACCATTTCGCAGCACTCTTGAATTTGGCGAAAGGTCATGGGCCCGCATGATAACTGCCAGATCACGCCAAGTGCCCAACTTCGCCCTAGCAAATCAAATAACGCCATGATCGGCTTTCCGGATTTTGACCCCCTAACAGCGCTGCCGGGTCTTGGAATTCTTGGTGTCATTACATATCCCCATTGCTACTTATTGTGTAGCGTATTATGCTACTTTATATGTAGCACATTTTGAAGGTATTTCCATGTTAATTTTTCCTGTTTTCGCAGCAATAGGGGCATCTTGTGGCTGGGCAACCGGAATTGTATTGGCGCAAAGGCCTGCACAAATGCTTGGCGCCTTTGAATTTACACGCATCCAGCTTATTGCTTGCTCAGCCATCCTTGCCGGTATGTGTTCCGGGTTGGGTTATTGGCAGTCTGTTGCGTGGAATTACTGGCCATCGTTTGCTGCAAGCATTTGTATAGGAATGGTTCTGGGCAACCTCGCGATGATAGAATGCCTCCGGCGTGCTGGCCCAAGACGCACAGAATTGCTTTTATCATTGAAGGCCCCAGTGGTCGCTGCAATGGCATATCTATGGCTACAAGAAATACCATCAGCCATGGATTTTCTGGGCGCAGGCATTGCGCTTTCTGGAATCTGTTTAGCAGTTTTCTTTGGTGATAAAAAAACCTCGCAAAGCGACAAAATGACGGGTGGAATAGCCACTGTTATCTTGCTTGGGATCTCTGCTACGGTATTTCAAGGGTTTGGTTTTCTTATCGTAAAACCCGCCATGCTTGCAGGAACGGAGCCTTTGGCCGCATCAGCTATTCGCCTCCTTGGTGCAGCCTTTATGATCTCAATCGTTGCCTTGTGGCCTACAAATATTTTCAGAAGCCAAAGCACGTTAACACCTCGCTTGCTAGGCCAGACTGTCTTACCGGGTTTCATTGGCTATGGGGTGTCATCGTCTCTTCTGCTATACGCCTTCGCGAATTACGACACCGCAGTTGCGGCGGTTCTTGGGTCATTGTCACCTGTGATTGTGCTACCAATTCTTTGGTTTAAGGAAGGTATTGTACCGCGCATACAAGCTATCCTGGGATCAGTTTTGGCGATTTTCGGCACGACTGTGATCGTCATTTTTTGACGTTACTATTGTTCAACCCTGAAAGTCGATGCGGGTGCACCAGCTTAACCTTATAGCAAATTTACAGCGAGCGCTCTATCTCTTCGGTGGTGAAAATTTCGATGACATCATCG
>CAYSAZ010000118.1:1346-6758 GCA_964429065.1 uncultured Rhodobacterales bacterium | reverse complement strand
TGCGTTCCAGCCATCCACGAACAGTCAGCGCGTGCAACAAAGCAAACCCGGTTGAACGTGACATGCCAACATCCAAGATAATTGTATGGGTTGAGCGTGGCGTATTATGGCCATCAAAGCCTTTCAGCACCCTAGAAATCCGCTGAATATTAGACTGCGTTTTGTCAACCATATTCCAGGTTACCTTTTTGTATAGAATTGCGCGGAATGGTCGCTTATTGGATCAGGCCAGCGGCCACAACTTCGTGGCGAGGATCCTTGAACAGCACGCCGTCCTTCATGATCATTGCCAGATTATTTTGATGTTGTAGCAGACTAACATCTTTTGTGACATCACCTTTCACCAACAATAAATCGGCCAGAAAACCCTCTTTTACCTGTCCCAGAGTATCCGCACATCCCATCAAGGACTGACCGACGGTTGTGGCGCATTTCAAGGCCTCAATCGGTGAATAGCCGAAATACTGCACAAAATGTTCAATATCCCGCGCGTTCTGGCCCATCGGTGTTACCGCAAAACCATAATCGCCGCCAATAACCACACGAATACCGCGCTTGCGGATTTCGTGATAGCTGGCGCAGGTCATTTCAAACTTTCGAAAAAGGCCCATTTCTTCGGCAATTTCCTTGGTCAGCCCGACAATATCACCTTCTTTGGTTGAGTTATGGACCAAGCCAAAGGCTGGCCCAACCCAGATACGGTCCTTGGCTTGCTCAAGCATATCGAGCGCTTCTTCGTCGGCAAAATCACAGTGGTAAATGCAGTCCACACCATGGCGAACGGCCATTTTCACCGATTGGCTTGAACGGGCATGGGCGGCGACCTTTTTGTCGAAATTATGGGCAACCTTGATAAAAGCCGCCAGTTCATCGTCTTCGGTCGGGGTGATTTCGGCCTTGGCAGCGCTGGCAAATTCATCCCCTGAAATATTGATTTTCATAATATCCACGCCGTCGCGCACACATTCGCGCGCCACCCGGCGCATTTCATCGGGACCATCGGCGATCAGGCCGAATCCTTCCTGATAAATATGGCGTTTACGTTCATCCCCCAGCCCTGCGGTCGTGGTGACCTCGGGGCTGCCTGCCAACATTCTTGGCCCGTCAATCAGGCCGCTATTGATGGCATCACGAGCTGTCACACCTAGCATTGGTTTGGCCGAAGCGGCCTCAAAAATTGACGTAAATCCGTGACTAAGAAGCAACCGAAGGTTTTTAGCCGTCAGCAACATGTGTTCTTCGGGGCAGATTTTACCCAGCTCGAACGGTTCGTTAATGCCGGTAAAGCTGGGGTGGCAATGGCCATCTACCAAGCCCGGCATCAAGGTCATTGCGGTCCCGTCAATGATCTGGCCAACCAGCTCGCCCGTCTCTTCGTGGCGCTTGGCGACCGACGTTATTTTGTTACCCTGAATGGTCACAGTCGCTGGATAGGCGGCATCAGAAACCCCATCCCAAACTGTTGCACCCGTAATGTTGATTTGTTGCATAATTTCCTACCCAAACAAGATTGATTGCTCGGTGAATGTAGCGAACTATGCGACAAGATCAGCATAAACGTGGCACTATTGCTCCATATATTGGACTTTGTGCTTGCAACATTCTAAAGCCTTATGAATTCAAACCTTTACTAAACACCGGCGGGCGCAGTCTGTCATTCCTGCAACAAATGCTGGGCAATATCGGAAATTTTAGCGCCGGGAGCTTTCTTTAAGGTCAGGCGTATTCAAGATTTCGTAGTCGCCTAACGTTGACTCATTGGCTAGATTATTTGTATAAACCGTATTTAGCAGTTATTTTTGTATTTTCCCAAATTATTGTACCAGATTGGAATTAATTATGCCCACAAAGCGGCCCCACGCAATTATTTTGTCAATTTTATCGTTGGCACTGCTCTCTTTTATCTCAGGATGCGGGGCACCGGATGGTAATCAGCCCGGTAACGATACACCGCCGTCTTCGTATGAAGCTCTGGATAGTACTGCCTCTGTAACCAGTACGTTTGGTGGCACAGGGCTAAAGCTTAGCATCTCGGGTGGTGCGTCACTGGTTGCATTAAACGGTTCTTTGACCCATGACACCAAGGCAATAACTGTAAGTGATGGAACCTACACACTTGTGGGCGTATTGAATGGTACGGGCGGCGTTTCTGATGGTAACAGGCAACTGCAATTAACTACGGATATAAATGGCTACCAATATGCACAGTCTTTCTATCTTTTCTATACCTCGGGCGGCACAGTAGATTCTGCGGTTGCAGGTGTTGGCGGCGTTGTCACACATCCATCTCATGTCCCCACAAGCGGAAACGGAACGTATGTTGGCGTGGCTATGGGCGCCATTGGCAAAGATGGCAGGGTGATCGAGTTAACCAACGGATATAGTACTGTTGAAGTGGATTTCGGCGCTGGAACTGCTGATGTCATGCTAACGGGGTTCACACCGGAATTTGATATAGGCTCTAAAATCTCATCACCGTTAGATACAATTGCAGTAAATGGCATGAATATTTCAGGTAATGCCTTTTCTGGCGGTACATTTATCACAACAAAAGACGGTACAGTAGTTAATATTACTGGCGCTAATACGGACACATTTGCCGGCGGGAATTTCTACGGAATCGATAACAATGGTATCCCTGATGAAGTTGGCGGTATTATATTATCTACAGGTGATGCGGGAAGCGTTTCGGGCATGTTTATTGCTGATTAAGACTAACATAGTTATGTTTCTCGAGCCAAGTTGCGACAACGTTGTCTAGACGTTAGCTGCAACCTCAAACACCAGCGCCACGCCGTTCAGGCAATAGCGCAGGCCGGTTGGGGGTGGGCCGTCGGGGAAGACATGGCCTAAATGTGCGGCGCAATTGGCGCAGTTGACTTCGGTGCGGCGCATGAACAGGGTGTTGTCGGGGCGCTCGGTTATGGCATCGGGGGAAATTGGCTGGAAAAAACTGGGCCAGCCGGTGCCGCTGTCAAATTTTGTGCCCGAGGCAAATAATGGTGCCGCGCAACATAGGCAGACAAATACGCCATTGGTTTTTGGAAAGTCATCATGGCTAAAGGCGCGCTCTGTCTTGCCTTTGCGTGTGACTTTATAGGCCAGTTCTGATAGTTCCGCGCGCCACGCAGCATCCGGTTTTTCGATTTTATATGACATGTCTTTTTTTTCCTGCAAAAAAGCATAGGTTATGGGCAGACTATGCGCCAGTCCATCGGGCTGCAAGCATCATTGATTATATGAGAGGGTTTTATGGGCAGTGTTTCGCAAGGGCGATATCGGGTGGATTTTGCCAAAACGCCGGCTGATATCAAGGCTGCACAGGCCTTGCGGCAGCGCTGTTTTCGCGCCGGGCAGGTGGGGTTGGATCAAGACGATTTTGATGATATTTGTCAGCATATACTGGTGATAGACACGAAATCTGACCATCTGGTATGCACGTTTCGTATCCTGTTATTGGCACAAGCCCGGCAGATTGATCGCGCCTATTCGGCCCAGTTTTATGACCTCTCAAACCTGCATGGTTTTAAAGGTAAACTGCTGGAGATGGGGCGTTTTTGTATTGATCCTGAGTATAATGACCCCGATATTCTGCGCATTGCCTGGGGTGCCATGACCAATTATGTCGAAGCAGAAAACGTCAAACTTCTGTTTGGCTGTTCCAGTTTTGCGGGCACAGATGTTGCGAAATACGTGGACGTTTTTGCCTTGCTAAAAGCACGCCATCTTGCACCAACCCATTGGCAACCCAAGGTAAAAGCGGTGCATATTTTTCAATACACGGACCTTTTTGATGGCAAACTGGACATGGGTCTCGCCCTGCGACACATGCCCTCTTTGTTGCGGACCTATCTGCTGATGGGGGGCTGGGTGTCTGACCACGCGGTCATTGATCACAATCTGGGCACTTTGCATGTTTTCACAGGGCTAGAGGTCAGTGCAATTCCAGAAAATCGCAAACGGCTGTTGCGACGATAGCATAAGGTATTGATGATGCTGGCAAAAACGGGTGCAGAATCTCGCCATGCACCCGGAAATATTCAGGCGGCACTTACCCTTTATGCGGATTTTGGATCCAAACTTCAACACGGCGATTGATGCGTTTTTCCTCAATCGTGGTGTTGCAAACCGCCGGAGTAAGCGGGCCGTATGCACGGGTTTGGAAAGTGATGTGGGATAGGCGATCACCCCCAAGGGCCTGTATTTCTTGGCGAACCTTTTCTGCGCGCCGTGTCGACAATTTGAGGTTGGCACTGAAAGCCCCGTCATCATCTGTAAATCCGGCAAATGCAATGATAGCTCCATCGGGTTCATTTGCAAGATATTCAACCAGCAATATCAGATCGAGCAAGGATTTGCGTTCCAGCGTCTCGGACCCGGTTGCGAAGCGGAAAACAGTTGAAAGGTTGTCCCATTGGAACATCTCCCCCATAACTTCGTCCATCAAATCATCTTCTATGGGATTGCCTGTACGAGGTACTTCCATGCCTTCCATCTGCATAGACATACCACTGTCCATCGCCATATCAGAATTGCTTTCCATGGATTCATCATCTGCATGACCCATATCCATAGCTGGCGTGTCATCCATAGCCATACCCATGGCTGGCTTGTCATCCATATCCATGGTCATAGTACCCATATCCATAGCCGGTTTATCACCCATATCCATGGCAGCTTTTCCGTCATGCCCGTGTTCTGTGGTATTACCCGTGGTGATATCCATGCGGCCGTGTAAAACATTGTGGCCAACCCGCTCAATGCCCAAACTTATGCTGCCGGATTTTTCAATAACGCCGTAAGCATCTTCGGATTGGGTGTAATCTAATACCTTACCGGCCAGTGCGGGGAAATTATCTTTACGGTTATAAATATACAGCCGATGCGCCAGTGGGTATTCTTCGGTTTTTGCCAGAAATGTTATAGGTTTAGAGACAATGCCACATTCCGAAATCAGATTAAGAGGTTTGGATTTACTAACAAAAGCGTAAGATACAAACCCGATGGCCGTCGGGTCGTTCATAACCGCCATACTCATATCTTTGCTGCTATCAAGTAATTTCATGTCTGTGCGCGGTGTGGCGTTGTTCAACACGCGCGTATCAAATACGGCCCGTGATCCGGAATCTTCGGGGCGGTTATATGCGGTAATCGCAAGGTCAGGACCACCCAGCTGCCGCCAGTTCGTAACCTCACCTTTGTAAATACGCGCAATATCGCGAATGGCGATGCTGTTCATCGGGTTGGATGGATGCACGATCATGATCAAGCTATCAACGGCAATAATATGTTCTTGTTGCACATCAATCATCATGCCTGCACCTACTTTGGACAACATCCGGGCCTCTTCGCGCAAAACGCGGCGGGTGGACATACCAAGGGTTGCAGTTTTGTCGGCCAGTGCGGTGAATG
>CAYSAZ010000118.1:0-1246 GCA_964429065.1 uncultured Rhodobacterales bacterium | reverse complement strand
GGCGCCTTGCAGGATAACATGCTGGGTTGATGCGGGTTTTTCCAAAACAGGGCAGGCATTACCTTCGCAAATGACGGTATCCTGCGCCAAAGACAGTTCCCCAAGCATAGTGCGGATAACATAAGTTTTACCATCAAAAGACAACAAATCGCCGGAAATGTCTATCGAACCATCAAGAGCCTTAAGTGTTACAGGCGCCGTTTGCCCAGCAGTGCCAAATATTGCACCGGAAGCTAGGAAAAGAGTGGCCAAAATGTGGGAAACCGTGCGTTTTTTCATTTTCATACCTATACATTTGCGACTATTACTATCGGAGCAACTACAAGCAGATTGTGGCATTTCTGAGATTTTAAACCAAATATTAATAGTATTTTAGGTTAATGCACAATATCGACAGCCTGCTTCCGATAAATATCCGCAGATGATTTAAAGGCTGACATCCCCGATTCCGCCATGCGCTTTTGACCACTCCAACGGATCGGCAAAGAATTTTTCGACCTCGTCCAGAGTTTTTACATCAAAATAATCCCCGGCCTTGGCCTCGGCTAAAACGTCGTGCCATGTTGCCAGATAATGCAGGGTGATATCATGTGCCGCTAAATTCTCGCGGGTATTTGGGAATATATCGTAGAAAAATACCAGTGATGTGTGGTTGCAAACCCCGCCGGCCGCGCGGATGGCCTCAACGAACTTGATTTTGGAGCCGCCATCCGTGGTCATATCTTCGGCCAGCAACACCCGCTGCCCCTTGTGCAACACTCCCTCAACCTGTGATCCGGTGCCGTATCCCTTTGGTTTTTTGCGCACATATTGCATCGGCAATCCCATCTTATCTGCCATCCAGGCGCCATAAGGAATGCCGCCGGTTTCGCCCCCCGCCACGCTGTCAAAGGCGTTAAACCCTGCGTCGCGCTGCACATTGGCCACCATGAAATCGATCAAGGTGGTGCGAATGCTGGGATAGGAAATTAGCTCTCGGCAATCAATATAACTGGGGGAAACGAGACCGGAGGCGAGCTTATAGGGGTTCTCCACCTCAAAGTTCACCGCCTTGATTTCCAGCAATATGCGGGCAGTAATACGCGCCATTTCGGCCCGGTCGATGAAAGCTGTCATGGGATGCTCCTGTGGGGGTTTTGGCGGTTGTAACACATTGGTAAGCGAGGGCAAGTTAATGGGCAGGCTAGGATGGGGTGTCTTTGCTGCTAAATATCTTGAATAGCTTTTCTAACGGACCAGCCATATT
>CAYSAZ010000117.1:0-6783 GCA_964429065.1 uncultured Rhodobacterales bacterium | reverse complement strand
CTTGAATGGTAAGGTAGTTTTTGGGGTTCGAAGTCCTTCATTTCGGCAGTATGCATACGCTCGGAAAAGGCTAATCTCAGCACGGTTTTCTTGAGGATCGACTAGCCCGTTTCTTATAGTTTTCAAGGGTTTGCGAGGAAACTGGTGGCGAGTTTGAACAAATCATCGAAGCTATGGGCTGGCTAAATACCATTTTGCTGTTCTCCGACCAAAATAAGCCTATAGGTTTCCAGCTTTGCCAGGCATTTTCGTACGCAGCAATGACGCGCGGTTTCCTGTTTCAACGATACGATCCAGTAGCCATTCAATTTTCTTGTCTAAGCACGGGCCTTAAAGGCGGCGGATGATCTGCTGATCACCGGCACAACGGGCACCAATGTCGCTGATGTGCAGGTGTTTTTACGGGTCTGATTAATGCAACGTTGTAAACGGGAATTTCAGGCCAAGGTTGAATGTTACCGGCTGCATACCATCGCCTTGCAAAGTTCCGACCAGCCCTGCGCCCAAGGATAAATGGATGGATTTACTAAGTAGATAATCGAGATCAACCTTGACCCCTGCCAGCAATCCGCCACGCGTATCAATGCCAGCCCCACCGCCCGCACCCAGCAAACCCTCGGCAGAAATATTCCAGCGTGGTGCCAGCCCGATGCGATACCCAAGGCCAAGCAGGCCGATCTGGTACCCTCCGGCACCTCCGGCAATTGCCGTATAGGCATGGCCCGTCAGGTAAAGATCTTGGGTGATGAACAGGTCAATTTCAGTGTCGATCATCAAGGGAGCACCCGTATTTATGCCTCCCGGTTTGTGAAAATCGGCGTTGGGGAATTGTTGGGTCAGGCCGGTGCTGACTTGCCAGTGTATGGGGTTGGAGGGCGTATCTTTTGGATGCCCTGCACCAAAGGCCAGCACAAATTTGGCGGATGGGCTGAGGGCCAGAAAATCCCCATCAAGCGAGGTAACTACCCCGGCGCCAAATTCCAGTGCGAACCTGTCCGTCGCCCTGATCCGCATGCCAGCCCCGGCACTTATTATCAACCCGCCACCTGTATCAACGGCCCCGCCGCCCCCGACCCCGGCGGCAAAATCCGCATATAGCCGGAAAATATCGCTGCCCCAAAAATACCGTTTCCCCAACAGCCAGTCCGCATACCCTTCGGCATCGCCGCCCATAACCCCGTTAGCTTGGATGAAACTCTCGGAATTGGCATCGCGGGCAAAGGATATTTCGGCCCCCAAAAGGTACATATCTTGCAAAGTTGCCCCACCACGTTTTCGACTGCCTTGGGGGTAATATATGCGCATAATCGGTTTCATGGATGATATGCGTGTGATGTTTTTTAAGGGTTTACGGCGGAAAAAACCCCGGCATAAAGCGCAAGATTAAGTGGGCGGGTCAAGGTTATCGTAAATGCCGGCGTCGAAATTTTTGACCCCGATATTGACACCCAGGACATACCGGCCCCGATGCGCAAGCTGCCAAAATCATACCCCAGATGCACCTGCGGGCGCAGCATCAATCCGTCGCCCGGCACCTGACTGGCCCCGCCACCACCGCCGATGAAAAGGCTGGCATCCCAGAACAGGTTTTCCCCAAAAGGCGTATGTTTTCCAGCCTCAAAACCGCCGACAAAGAACCCGCCACCGGCACCAAAAGCCGCGGAATAAATGCTTTCGCCAAAATAATATCCCTGATTGGTGGTATAAAAAATCGACAGGCCGTTGATGCCTTTTATGGCGGATTGATCAAGCTGGAAGAAATCAAATCCGCTGCGAAATGCAAGCGTCGGACGTTTCGCCATGGCCGGGCTGGCGAGGGCGAACAGGGTGAGGATTATCAGGATATACCGCATCTAAGTACCGCAAAATGTCTTATGAACCACGTCTTTGGGCTGCGGTGGCAAGGCGTATTTTGCATATTCCGGTTGATCGTCATAGGGCTTTGCCAGCACGCGCATCAAAGTATTAAACGGGGCCAAATCACCATCTTCAGCGGCTGTGATAAGCTGCTCTAAACGGTGGTTGCGCGGAATGAATGCCGGATTGGCACGCTGCATCATATCGGCGCGGGATTTGGCATCATCGTGCACTGTGCGCCGCTGCCACGTTTGCATCCAGATATCAAATCCAGCGGGGGTTTTAAACATCGCCCGGGCCGCGCCGCCACCAGTTTTTGCAAAATCACGCAGGTTGCGGAAAAACAACGTGAAATCTATGGTTTCAGCGGCAAGAAGGGTTAACAGATCATCAATCAGCGCGCTATCTCCAGATTGATGCGAAAGCAGCCCGAGTTTTTGGGAAAATGCAGCGGTGTGCTCTTGGGTAAACATGCGCGAAAAACCACCGAGCAGGTCCTGCGCAGCTGCCACGGCTTTGTCTTGATCATCATCAATCAGCGGAATTAGCGTATTGGCGAATTGCGTCAGGTTCCAATGGGCGATTTTTGGTTGATTATCCCAGGCATATCGCCCGGCATGATCAATCGAGCTGAACACTTTGTTGGAATCAAACCCATCCATAAAAGCGCAAGGGCCATAATCAATAGTCTCGCCCGTGATGGCCATATTATCGGTGTTCATGACCCCGTGAATAAACCCGATCTGCATCCATTTCGCAATCAGGACGGCTTGGCGTTCCATGACGTTTTCAAGCAAGGCCAGCATGGGGTTTCGCGCGGTTTTCGCCTGCGGGTAATGCCGTGCAATCACATGGTCTGCCAGGATTTTCAAGGCTTTCTCATCGCGGCGCGCATAATGGAACTGAAAAGTGCCAACCCGGATATGGCTGGCGGCAACACGGGCCAGCACGGCTCCGGGATGCATGTCTTCGCGCGGGACATATTCGCCCGTTGTCACAGCCCCGAGCGCGCGGGTCGTGGGGATATGCATCGCCGCCATCGCTTCGCTAAGCACGTATTCACGCAATACCGCCCCAAGGGTTGCGCGCCCGTCACCACCGCGTGAAAACATCGTGCGCCCGGTGCCCTTAAGCTGCAAATCACGCCGCGTGCCATCGGGTGCGATCACCTCGCCCAGCAGCACGGCGCGCCCATCGCCAAGTTGTGGTGAAAAGCCGCCAAACTGGTGACCGGCATAGGCCGTTGCAATCGGTGTCGCCCCCTCAGGAATACGGTTTCCTGCCAGTACATCGACAGGAATATCGTTGATATTTATCCCCATATCCGCCGCCAGCGTTTTGTTAACAATAACCAGCTGCGGCGACTTTACCGGCGTTGGGGTCTGGGGCACAAAAAACTGCTTAGGCAAGCGCGCAAAGCTGTTATCAAAGGGGATTACCATGTGAATTTCTGGTGTTTCATATCATTCATCCCAGGTTTTCCCCAGCACGCGCAACCAGTTTTCGTGACAAAGCTTGACCATCAAATCATCATCCACCCCATGTGCGCGCATGGCGGTGCGCAGATGCACCAGACCGGCGGCGTCCCCGATACCGGCAGGCACCGTTGCCCCGTCAAAATCGGAACCAAAACCGATGCGATCTTCACCGATATGTTCGATCAGATGGTCAAGGTGCCGCATCATGATATCCAAAGGTGTATCCGCATCCATTTGCCCGTCTTCGCGCAAGAACCCAACGGCAAAGTTGATCCCGACCATGCCGTCACTATCCTTGATTGCTGCCAGTTGATCATCGGTCAAATTGCGGGCGTGGGGCGAAATGGCATGGGCGTTGGAATGGGTTGCAACAATCGGCGCATCGCTGATTTTGACCACATCCCAAAACCCTGCCGCATTCAGATGTGACATATCCAGCATAATCCCTAATTGGTTGCATATGCGCACCAAATCCTTGCCGGCATTGGTTAGCCCCGGCCCAATATCCCCGTCGGAGGGATAGCGAAACGGCACACCGTGGCCAAAGGCTGTCGGGCGGCTCCAAACCGGTCCGAGGGAACGTAAACCTGCGCGGTAGAGTATTTCGAGTACATCAAAATCGGTATCGATCCCCTCGGCACCCTCAATATGCAGGATTGCGGCCATAACACCATTGTCCAGACAGTGGCGAATTTCGGCCGTACTTGTGCATATTTTCAGCGCGCCCATACTTTCAAGACGCGATAGAATCGCCGCTTGTGCCAGTGTGATCTGCACGGCCTCATTTTGGGGAATTTCATCAGGCAGAGGTAGGTCATACTTAGGCTGGCACATCGCATCGAGGCGATCAAACCTGCTATTGGGTGAGGGCACATAGATTGCGAAAAACCCACCGCCAAACCCACCTTGCCGGGCTTTTGGCAGATCAATATGGGCATCAGATCCATCGATAAAACCTTGCCGGGCGGCGGGGCCATTTTGGAATTGCTTAAGCAAAACATCGTTATGGCCGTCAAAAATAAGGGGAAAAGCGGGGTCTGTCATTGCGGCCTCAGGGTTTTGGAAATACTGCCGCAGCATTGGGTAAATAGTGCGAACATGCAATCCTTATCTACGATACCACTTGACAGGCCGCCCAATACTCTCGAAAGCTGGTTGCGCATGGTTCCCCGTATGATCGCTTTAGCGGTCGGGGATGAAACGGGAATGCGGACAGGGATTACCCATCAGGGGCCTCAAACCGCAGCCGCCCCCGCGACTGTATGTGGCGAGCAAGACATCATTTACCACTGGTTAACGCCGGGAAGGGGATGTCGCGCAACGACCCACAAGCCAGGAGACCGGCCTTGCGTAACGTCAACAACACTGTCGGGTGAGACAGTAAGGAGAACTAAAATGACTACGACTACACATGCCGTCGCCAAGACGGATTCATCGATTATTACCATTGCATTCGTGGCCTTTATGGGGCTGGGATTGCTGTTTGTGTCTGGCCTTGCCAGCGCTGCCGGCTTGCATGATTCAGCCCATGACGTGCGCCACGCGTCCGGCTTTCCCTGCCACTAAACATGCTTAAAAATATGGTTATCAGCGCATTGTTCGCTGGCTTTGTCACGGGGTTGATTGTCGCCACGTTGCAAATTCTTATGGTCGAACCGATCATTCTTGAAGCCGAGCTGTACGAAACCGGGCAGCTTATCCATTTTGGCGATGTCACGGCTAATATGCCCGATATCGAGCCAGAAAAAGACTGGGGGCGCAGCGCGTTTTCGGTGCTTGCCACAACGGCCGTTTACATCGGCTTTGCCCTGCTTATGGTCGCAACTTTCGCCTTTGCTGAAACCAAGGGCGTGGAAATAACAGCGCGCAAAGGTATCTTGTGGGGGCTGGCCGGCTATGGTGCGTTTCAACTGGCACCGGCGATAGGCCTGGGGCCGGAATTGCCCGGTATGATCGCCGCGGAACTTGTACCTCGCCAAATTTGGTGGACATCCACCATTTTGGCGACAGGGGCCGGGATCGGCTTGATTGCATTTGGGAAAAACTGGGCGTTTTGGGGGGCCGGTATCATCCTGATCGCTCTGCCCCATATCATCGGCGCGCCACATCCGGATGTTTTCGGCGGCACCGTACCCCCGGAACTTGAAAGTGAATTTGCCGGTCGCACCCTTGGGCTTGGCGCAGTATTTTGGGCGATTTTAGGTCTGACCACCGCCTATTTCTGGCGCAAGGAAACCGAGGTTTAATATGTAAAACAGGGCGGCATAGGTCGCCCTGTTTATTGTGCTGTGGATTTATTCAGCCGTTGAAAACGTTGCCAGATAGGCAATCAAATCTGCGCGTTGCTGAGGTTTTTTCAAACCGGCAAAAGACATCTTGGTTTTATTGATAAAATCCTTGGGCTTGGTCAGGAATGTATCAAGATTTTCCAGCGTCCAAATATCACCGGCTTCGGTGTGTTCCAACATACCTTTAGAGTATTTGAAATCCTCACCAACACCCATTGCGGCGCCGATGATATTGTTCAAAACCGGGCCGGTACGATTTTTGGCACCGTCCCCAATCATATGGCAGGCTTTGCATTTCTTAAACACTTTTTCCCCTGCGACGACATCACCCCCGGCAAGAGCAGCCTCAATCATTGCACTTTGATCTTCAGCAGCAAAGGCCGTGCATGTAAGGCCCGTGGACAGCATCAACGCCCCGATCATGGTATATATTTTCATCTTCATAGTAGCTCTTTCTATCAAACTGACGGTATTACAGAATATCCGGGCTATAAATACCCCATGAGATATTAGCAATGCAAGTGTACAAACGGTTGCATTTTGATGCGCGCTCTTAACAATTGTGCCTGGGTCAGTCCCAAAATTATTTTGCTGTTCCGGTATATTCAATCAATACACCCCCCCGCGACGCAGAATCATTGCCAGCGGGCGTTCACAAAACCAGAATGCACTCTGTTGAAGTGACATCGGCAATCAAATCCACCATGGAACCAAACTTTTCGCTCAAAACCTCGTTAAGTATCGAAGCTCCGATTCCCAATCTCGGCGCAAAGGTTTCTGCAAAGATTGAGAGCGAATTCAGCATTCATAATGCACGCGAAGAATCAACAAACCGTGTTGTTAAGGATGAAGAAACTATCGATATACCGGCTGTTGATTATGATCGGGTGTTTGTACCTTGGGTGTTTTCAACGGCTGTCGCGATTTATTGTGAAAGCAAATCAGGCGATGTGCGTCTTGTTGCAGTGTCAGAGTGGGCGCAGCTACAGTTGCATAAAACCTACCAAGGTTTAAGTTTTAGGGTGGGGGCGATCGGGCATGTATGCGGCCCCTCCCTGATTGTAACTTAACCGATAACCAGTTGCCTTTGGCATCTTTAAGCGTGATACAGAGGCTGCATCCGATTACGCAAAGGATACGTTTGCGCAGGGTAGGGTTCA
>CAYSAZ010000116.1:0-6804 GCA_964429065.1 uncultured Rhodobacterales bacterium | reverse complement strand
GAGCAGAACGCTCATAACGTTTTTGTCGCAGGTTCAAGTCCTGCCGGGCCTACCATTTTCACGCCGTCTTATGCAAAACCCCCGCCCAGATGCCAATTATCATCATAAGCAGTCCGCCTGCTACAAAAGCCACACCGACCGAAAACAGGCTGGCGAGCATGGCGCCTAAGAAAGGGGCGATAAGCAGGGCGGTCATGTTTGCAGCCTCGCTTAGGGCGCTCACGCGGGCAATTTTATCCCCCGGTGTGTCGCGTTGAATGATGGTGCGGATGGGCACGACGCTCATGGCGCTGGTAAAACCGACAAGGGCAAACAGGGTCAAGAACGCCGTCATTGCCAATACGTGGTGCGTGATTTCAAATACCCCAAGTGTAACTATAAATATTGCCGACAGGATTGCGCCAGCCGCGACCCACAAAAACGGCCGCGCAGTGGTGCGCATGCCCATCCATATCGCGCCACTGACACCGCCCAGCCCGACGGCGGCCAAAGCCATGCCAAGCGTGGTTTCGCTAAACCCAAGGTCGCGCGTCAGGGGGGCGATAAGCGTATCATAGAAAAACATCGCAAAATACCCTGCGGCCATGATCGACAGGGCGGCGCGCAGGGTCGGGGTTTTTAGCACAACGCCCATTCCCTCTTTTAACTCAACCAGGATCGAGAGCTTGGCCTTTGAGCTGGGCAAAACTTTGGGAATAGGGGCCATGCGCAGCAACATCAGGGCCGCTAGCAGAGACACGCCGGTGTTACAAAGGAAAATGCTGTACGGTGTGAGTATAATCAATAATGCACCCCCTAAAGCCGGGGCGACGATTTTTGAAGCTTGGTTGATCGCATGGCTGATACCGTTGGCGGACATCCGCGCCTCGGGTGGAGCAAGGGCCTGAATTGCCGCTTGTTTTGCCGGTGTGTAAAACGCATCAACCGTGCTGCGGATAAACACGATGCCGACCAAAACCTCCCAGTTTGGTGCAAACGCCAGTAAAGCCGTCATAACCCCGCGCGCGATGTTACTGGCAATCATAACCTGGAGGATCGGGGCGCGCTCAACTATAACGCCGGCAAAAGGGCCAATTACAAGATAAGGCATCCCCATGCAGATTGCCAAAGTTGCAAACACATATGGCTCAACATGCCAGCTAAAGGCCAACAGTGCGCCGATGGCGACGAAATCGAGCCAATCGGCGAAATCAGAGGGGATTTGAGCGGCAAATAAGCGGCGCAGGTTAATGTTGCGGATGGTCGCTCTGAATTGGTTCATGGGCCGAGTATGAAGCAGGCCGTATTACAAGACAACCAATATTGGATATGGCAATCAGATAAGATCCCCTTGGTTACAACTTTGATATCCCTTTGGGCAGGATGTAAAGAATGCAGACGAACAGGGCACCTAGTATTGCAGGGTTCTGGGCCAGGAATTCAACTGCGGGCAGACCGGAAATATTCCCAAACATACCATTGTTTGGGGCATATGCATGGCCGATATCAAGCTCAGTTAATGTGCGTTTCATTGTGATATTCCTTAAACTCGTTACAAAACCACCAGAGCGATCAGGTGGCCATGCAAGAGGAATATCATTGCAAGGTTAACATAAGTTTACCATGTTCCGATAATGTTCTTTTTATATATTTAGATAAGTCAGATACTTACCGAGGAACCGAAAAACGCGCGTGCAGACCGCCCATAGATTTGCTTTTCGATAATATCAGCGTGCCTCCATGGCTGCGGGCCACATCGGCAGAAATCGATAAGCCCAGACCTACGCCACCGCTGTCATTTTGATTACGTGACAGATCAAGACGCACGAACGGCTTTAGCGCCTCGGCGCGATCAGATTTGGCGATACCGGGACCGTTGTCTTCAACAGAAATATCCAGGCTTTTCGGGCTTAGCATAATCGTAATGGCAACCTCGCTGCCATAATGACAGGCGTTTGAAACAAGGTTGGTAATGGCGCGTGAAACAGCCAGTGGGCGCAGGATCACATGGGTGTTTTTCGAACCGTTATTGAGGGTATTAACCTGCACTTTATACCCCGTGCACCGCGCGTCATTTGCGATTTTTTCCACAATGGCAATCGGGTCAGTAGAGAGCGTCTCCTCAAGCGCATCCCCACGCGCAAAGGTCAGGAATACATCCAGCATCTTTTCCATATCGGTGACATCTTGCCTAAGGCGCGCTATTTCCGTGTTTTCATCCATCAAAGCCAGTGACAGCCGCATGCGCGTCAGCGGTGTGCGTAAATCATGGCTGACCCCTGACAGCATCTGGGTGCGCTGCTCAATCTGGCGTTCCAGACGGGCGCGCATGGCCAAAAACGAATACCCGGCCCGGCGAATTTCGGTGGCACCGGCGGGGCGGTAATGTTCAACGCGCCCTTTACCAAATGCCTCCGAGGCCTGGGCCAGTTTACGAATCGGGCGCACCTGATTGCGCAGAAATAACGCTGAAATCACAGTTAGAATGATAGAGACCACGACCATAAGCACCAAAAGTTGATGGGGGTTACTGGCACTGACCCGGCTGCGCGGAAAAATCGCCAACAGCACGCCTTTGTCGGTCTGTATCCGTATCTCGGCAGCGCGAAAATCCTTGGTGAGATTGACCGATATCGCGCGGTCAATCTCCCGTTGCAGGCTGGATACCAAAGCCTTGCCCGACAGATCATAAAAATAATACCGCGCATCTGGGATTATGACCTCATCCGGCAGCAGATTAAAACGCATATTGAACGGTCGCCCGATAGTGGCCAGCGCAATATGGGCCGATGCAATTTCGCGGGCACTATCGGCCAGATGAGCGGCGTAATTTAGCTCCAACGCCACAGAACCGGCCATTTGTGTAGTGATTTGTTCATAATGTCGCTGAATAAAGACAAATCCCACGACCAATTGCAGCACAACCACAGGGAAGAGCAAAATCAGCACCGCACGGGCAAAAAAGCTGCGCGGCATTAAGGACTTGAGCCAGGTAAACTTCATCGTTTAAGTTTAACGTGCCGCACGCCGTACTGGCAAGGGAGAAGCCATGAAACTGCCATTTAACAGAGATCATCATCCTGAGGTCGGTATTCCGCTGTACCTTTGCGATGGCTTGCGGGTTATCACCGCCAATAACGCTAGCCCGATGACATTTACCGGCACACAAACCTATCTGCTGGGCGAACGAGAGCTCGCGATTATTGACCCCGGTCCCGATGATCCGGCGCATCTGGCAGCGATCATGGCGGCGATTGCGGGGCAGGTGGTCAGCCATATTTTTGTCACCCATTCCCATATAGACCATTCGCCGCTGGCAGCACGTCTTTCGGCCATTACCGGCGCGCCAGTATATGGGTTTGGTCCGGCAAATGCTGCGCGCACAGAGATTATGGAAAGCCTTGCATTAACGGGTGACCTTGGCGGGGCTGAGGGCATAGATTTGAATTTTGCGCCTGATGTCTTGCTAAAAGATGGCGCGCGGATAACCGGGGATGGCTGGGAAATGGAGGCGCTCCACACGCCTGGCCATCTCTCAAACCATCTGTGCTATGCTTGGATCGGGCAGGGCTGCTTATTTTCGGGCGATCACGTGATGGGCTGGGCTACAACACTTGTGTCGCCGCCCGACGGGGATCTAAGCGCCTTTATGGCCAGTCTGCGTAAATTGCAGGGCAGGGGCGAACATATTTATTATCCCGGCCACGGCGCGCCAATTGAAACGGCCCATAACATGCTGGAGTATCTTCTGGCCCATCGTTTAGAGCGCGAGGATCAGATCAAGGCGGTTTTGGCACAATCGTGCCGTACCGTAGCCGAACTAACGGCAGAAATATATGCAGATATTAACCCCAACTTACACGGCGCCGCCGCACGTAATGTTTTAGCGCATATAATTGACCTACACGCACGTAAAATTATTAGCCCAGTGGGGGAGTTCACCGCCTCAGGGCGCTTTAAGCTGTTACGCTAAAGGCATTTCAGGGTTTTGGTGGCTTGCAGTCACGCCGCAGATATTCCACATATTTCACCTATATTCCTCTTGCCGCCTCTAATACGCTTTGCTATACGGCCTGCATATTCCGGCGTAGCTCAGTGGTAGAGCAGTTGACTGTTAATCAATTTGTCGTAGGTTCGATCCCTACCGCCGGAGCCATCTTCTTCTTATTGTGTTTTGGCCTTAAAGGCGCTTATTCGACACGTTTCTTAAATCGACGTTCAAGCGGAGCTGACACCTGCCCCCACTCGCTGTCTTTGGCGCGGTTCTGGTGAAAATCAAAATCTTCTTCTGATTTGAAAATCTCGGATACATGGTAATATCCAGCCCGCTTTTCGTCCTTTGTCACCTCAAATTTCAGACAGCCCGGTTCGGCGCGGGTAAGGGAAATGTGGTCATCCAGATACAGATCGACGACCGCACGTTGTGCCGCTGTTTCAGCAACCAGAAGCCCGTCAAGATACACTTTTGGCATGATTTTCTCCATTTATCTCATTGTTCAGCAAATATCCTCGCCGAAGGTATAAAAGTTTTTGAGCCTCCGGCGGGGATATTTATGGAGCAATGATTAAGCATTTAGTAACCATGTTTTGTCAAACAGGTTCTGCGGTACAGGCGGGGACGCCGATGGCCGTGAACGATGATGACACCCTGTCTGGCAACAGGCAGGGTGTTTTATTCCCACTCAATCGTGCCCGGTGGTTTTGAGGTGATATCGTAAGTTACACGGTTAATTCCCTGAACTTCATTAATTATCCGCGTGGCGGTTTCGCTTAGAAATTCATGGCTAAAAGGGTAGTAATCCGCAGTCATGCCATCCACAGAGGTAACAGCACGCAAGGCGCAGGCAAAATCATAGGTGCGCCCATCGCCCATCACCCCGACTGTGCGCACGGGCAGGATGGCGACGAAAGCTTGCCAGATATCATCATAAAGCCCGTGTTTGCGGATCTGATCAAGATAAACCGCATCCGCTTCGCGCAGGATATCAAGTTTTTTGCGAGTAATTTCGCCGGGGCAACGGATGGCAAGACCGGGGCCAGGGAAGGGATGGCGACCGACAAAACTGTCAGGCAGACCTAATTCACGACCAAGGGCGCGGACCTCGTCTTTGAACAATTCGCGCAGCGGCTCCACCAGTTGCATATCCATACGTTCGGGCAAGCCACCAACGTTATGGTGGGATTTGATCGTAACGCTTGGCCCGCCGGAAAAACTGACGCTTTCGATCACATCAGGATAAAGCGTGCCTTGGGCCAGAAATTTTGCCCCACCAACAGATTTGGCATGTTTTTCAAAGACATCGATAAATAATTTACCAATGGTTTTGCGTTTTATTTCCGGGTCTGAAATGCCTTCCAATGCATTAACAAACAAATCTCCTTCAGCCGCGTGGATCAGTGGAATGTTATAATTGTCGCGAAACATGCGCAAAACCTCGTCGGTTTCTCCTTTACGCATTAATCCGTTGTCAACATATACGCATGTAAGTTGGTCACCTATCGCCTCGTGAATTAATATCGCCGTAACGGAGGAATCCACCCCACCGGACAACCCACAAATGACCTTTTCATTCCCGACCTGTGCCCGGATACGTTCAATCGCCTGCTCTTTATAGGCGCCCATTGTCCAATCGCCCGCGAAGCCAGCCAAATCCGTGAAATTCTTGTAAAACTGCGCACCATTTGGCGTATGATGCACCTCGGGATGGAACATCACAGCAAAGAAATTGCGGCTTAGGTCGGCCGTAATCGCAAAGGGAGCATTGGGGGAGGTTCCGTAGACCTCAAACCCCTCGGCCAATTTGGAGACGTGATCGCCGTGGGACATCCAGACTTGTTCATCCCCTGCATTAAACCAGCCTTTCAACAACGGCATTGTTTTTGCTGCGGGCGTGACGAATGCGCGCCCGAACTCTGCCGTACCGTGGCCAGAACTGATGGTGCCACCCAGTTGATGCATCATCACTTGTTGGCCATAACAGACGCCCAGAATCGGCAACCCCATGTCAAAAAGCTCTTGGGGCGCGCGCGGGCTGTCTGCGTCGAGCACACTGGCAGGGCCGCCAGACAAAATCACGGCTTTGGGGGCGAAATTGCGAATAAAATCTGCATCCACGTTCTGAAACGGATGGATTTCACAATAGATATTGCCCTCGCGCAGGCGCCGCGCAATCAACTGCGTCACCTGTGAGCCAAAATCTATGATAAGTAGGCGATCGTGGGTTTGATGTGTCATTTGCGATGTGTATTGCGCGCTACAGATTCGCGCAAGCTATCTGTCTAAATGTCGCTGACGGGACAAGTTTTGGCGTAATTATCCGGTAGATACCACGGTTTTCAAAACATAATGTTGTAAACTAACAAAGGATTTAAGATGCCTGATACGCCCCTTCTGCCAACGACCGAGCCACGCCGTCGTTCCCGTGGTGGTGGAGCTGCGCGACGCGCTGAAAGATCACAGCCAAAGCTGGAGTTTAGCAAATATATTGAACGTAATATCCCTAACTTTGAGATATTGAACGCAGAAGCTCTTGAAATTATTGAATATAATGCAGAAACCGTGCTTGAAGAAATCGGGGTAAATTTTGTTGATAACCCTAAGGCGTTACAACGCTGGCGTGATGTAGGGGCAAGTGTTGAAGGCGAGCGGGTACATATTCCGCGTGGTCTGGCGCGTAAATTATGCAGTACCGCCCCCGCACACATCACCCAACATGCGCGCAATCCGGAACGCAACGTTGAAATTGGTGGCAATACCCTTGTGCTGGCCCCGGTTTATGGACCGCCATTCGTGCGCGATATGGAGGGCGGGCGGCGCTATGCGAC
>CAYSAZ010000115.1:0-6829 GCA_964429065.1 uncultured Rhodobacterales bacterium | reverse complement strand
AACATTAGCGCCCCAAGCATCATCGCCCCAGAACCGCCAGCCGCCAAAAGCACGTTTTTCTGAAATTTTGTCATTAGATCATCCACGCAATCAAAAATCCGCCCAGCAAAAGTAACAGGGCCGCCGTAAATACCAGCCCCAACCGTTTCTCGATAAAGTCGCGAATAGAGGGGCCGAATTTCCATAGTAATGCCGCCACAATAAAGAACCTAACAGAACGGCCAACCAGGGTGAATGCGGCAAATGTACCAAAGTTGAGGCCGGTTGCCCCGGATAGAATGGTTGTAACTTTGAAAGGAAAGGGGGTGATGCCCGAAAACAGCAAAATGACCGATCCGTAATGTTTGTAATATCTCTGGAAAACCGCAAAAGCGTCGGTTTTTCCGTAAAATTCCAGAACTGGCCGCCCGAATTCCTCGTAAAGATAGACGCCAAATGCATAGCCCAACATTCCGCCCAAAACCGAACTGATCGTGGTTACAGCGGCGATTAAAAAGGCGCGACGTGGCAGTGCAAGGATCATCGGGATCATCAAAGCATCGGGAGGAATCGGAAAAATCGAGGCCTCGACAAAGCTGATAATTGCCAATATCCACAGGGCATGCCGGGATTTTGCCAGTGACATGGTCCAGTTATATAATCTCTTTAACATTATGTGCCCTCGATCTTGCTCCATGCATCATGTCAGGGTTTCAAGGTCAAGCCTGATGTGGGTTTTTCTGGCTGTAATGTGATCGAATGGATGTAAAGTATGAATTGGAGATTAGCAAATATGAGCCCAACACATGGCGCCGATACTCTGCAAATGTCAGGATATAATTATAGCAAACAGGATGGAAACAGAGGTTGACTTCTCTGATTTATTAACAGAAATAGACATCGTTCTCAACCGAAGCCCGGCTGGTGGAATGGTAGACACGTGGCACTCAAACTGCCATGCAGCAATGCGTCCCGGTTCGAGTCCGGGGCCGGGTACCACCTTTTCTGAAGAGCGCCGTAAACTCTACGGTTTGGATGTCCCCCACACCTGTGAATTTCGCGCAAAAGGAGAGTGACAATGGGAAAGACGCATACTGGACCTTACCCGTAAGAATGATCGACTTTGACAAGATAACTGCATTCTCAGGGAGGAGTGGGGCATCCGAAAAAACAAGATAGTTTTTCGCGGGCCTAAAGCAGTGAATATATCAGCGGTTTTTACAACCTGCGCCATCGACACTCAGCACTAGGCTGGAAAGCACCTGCCGTATAAAAAATAGCTAAACCAAGCACCGAGGCAGCACTAAAGCGCGGCAAGTTCAGTTGCGCCCTCATCATTTAAACGTCTAGATACGCGAAAGGCTTTTTTGGTTTTTAACGCGCCAAGCTGGCCATCAAAAACACTTAGCGGGCCGGATTGGGTCTGGGCTTCTAAGACCAGATGTTCAAGCGAACCGTCGGGTAAATCCAATGTGTCCCCGATTTTAAAGCTCAAAACTTCCCCAAGGGGAACGGACATATGTTGCAGGACGGTTTCAAATTCCAGCGGGCTGATAGTGGCGACAGTTTGCATGGCGTCGTGCCAGATTTCACGCTCTGCCATTGCAGAGGTGCTGGTGTCATTGCTGGTAAAAGCGGCGATGCAGGACAGTGGCAGAACCAGCTCAATTTGCCCGTATGAATCATTGTTTTTATTGGATATTTCTATACGCAGGAACGCGTATTTATCTTCAAATAAAATATAAAATAACGGAGCTTTTTCCAACTCGTGGCCGTTCATGCCAAATGCCTGTGGCAGTGCAGTATTTTGAGGTTGCGGATTTGTGCCAAAAAAGGCCTCGACCAGAATCGCATTGATCACCATGGCCGAGAGCGATGCATCGGTTTGCGATATTGGGCGTTCTTCGGCAGGTGTATTGCCTGCGGTTTTTGCCCCCATCAACAGCGCGGTGATTGCATTTATGAACGCCAGATCAAAGCCAGCCAAGCCTTTGCCACCGTGCGCATCAAGTATACCAAACAGGCAGGCGTCCATGTTTTCAATAGATTTTTTTGACGACTTTATACTGCTATCGCAAACACTTGCTATTACTTCTTCATGAAGTAACGTCAGGAATATCTTTGTGATTGATTTTTCAAGATCCGTAACCAGCGAGTTTTGCAGTGCAGCTTTCGCATGGCGCTTTGCGGCGTTATCGATCTTGCGTTTAAGGAGGTTTTTATTTTCAGACACGATGCGACACAACCCAGATTAATACATAACCTGGCTGTTGTGGCGCAAAATAGTTTAAAGCGTGTTAACCCTCTTGAGGTTTAATCAGAAAACCCTGTTCCAGAATTTGAACGAAATAGAGGGTTTCAGCACCCGTGCCGTCGGTATTTGCCGCGCAGGTTACATCAAAAGCCATAGCCTCATCGCGCGCAATGGGCGAACCGATGAGCGCACCGCAATCATACCCCTCCATCTGGATTGCATAAAAAATCAGCTTTAGATTGTCATCATGCTCATTTGCAAGAGCAGGTAAAACACTGGCAAATACCGCAAATATCAATGCGAGTGGGCGAAATTTATACATGGTGGCTCCTTATTATCAGGGCATGTGGGCAGTGTATAATACGTCTCATAGCGCAATAAAAGGTTTTGGTGAAAATATGGGCGTAATCTCGCTGATATTATTGTGTTGAACACATGCAATATAGGCTCCATATATGGTGTAGCTATAGAGGTATCTGATGAAACTGATCAAAAAAATCCCGCTGCGCTCATTGATTATAGCCAGTCTTTTCCTTGGCTTGTTGCCGTTTTTGCCTGAACCGCATGTGTGGCAAAAGTTGAAAATGCTGTTTGCCGGGGAATTGTCGAATGCCATAGATATTTTTGATCTGCTTTTTCACGGCGCACCATGGATATTGCTGGCCTTAAAATTATGGACAATTAAATCTGAAGGCCGCCAAGATATTGATATGTAATGTATAAAAATAACCACCTATGCACGCGCTTGCATGCGGCCAGCGCCTTCAGGGGGGGTGATATTTTTGTGCGGGGCGCTTATCCGCGTAGTTTCGCACAGTTTTTCAAGAACGCCGAACGCTATGCCAGCGCGCTTTTATCCATGGGTTTGCGCCCGGGGGATCGGGTTGCGGTGCAGGTTGAAAAATCGATTGAAGCAGTAGAGCTTTATATCGGGACAGTGCTGGCAGGTGGCGTATTTTTGCCCCTTAATCCTGCCTATATGCCAGATGAAATCGACTATTTTTTGCAAGATGCCACACCGTTTGTCTTTGTGAGCGATCCAGAATCAGGCAGTTTGGCAACGCCGGCTGCAAAAGTCGTGGCACATGTTTTAACGTTAAATGCCAAGGGGCAGGGCAGTTTGATGGCAGCGCTACCAGCTGATAGCCACGATTTTACCCCGGTTCCGCGGCGCGATAATGATCTTGCGGCGATATTATATACCTCGGGCACCACAGGGCGTTCCAAGGGCGCGATGCTTAGCCATAAGGCTTTGGCGTCAAACGCCGCGGTTTTGGCAAAATATTGGCAGTTTACACCGCAAGATGTGCTTATCCATGCTTTGCCAATTTTCCATACCCACGGGTTGTTCGTGGCGATTAATACGGTTTTGATGGCCGGGGCCTCGATGATATTCCAACCTGGATTTGACGCAAAATCGATTATCTCGGCAATGCCGGAGGCCAGTGTTTTGATGGGGGTGCCAACGTTTTATACACGGCTTTTAAGAGAGGCCGATCTGGCCATGGCCTCCAGAAATATGCGGGTGTTTATATCCGGCTCAGCGCCGTTGCTGGCACAAACCCATGCTGATTGGCAGGCCTGCACCGGACACGCAATTCTTGAACGCTACGGGATGAGCGAGACCAATATGAACACCTCAAACCCCTACGAGGGTGCGCGCAAACCCGGCACTGTTGGCGTGGCTTTGCCCGGGGTTGAGGTGAAAATCACGGATGCTAAGGGAAATGCGCTGCCTGCGGGTAAAACCGGCATGATTGAGGTGCGCGGCGATAATGTTTTTAGCGGTTACTGGCAGATGCCTGAAAAAACATCAGAGGAGTTGCGCAAAGATGGCTGGTTTATCACGGGGGATCTTGGTGTTCAGGATGATCAGGGCTATATTTCCATTGTTGGGCGCGCCAAGGATATGATTATTTCGGGGGGCTTTAATGTCTATCCCAAAGAGGTTGAAGATGTTCTTAACGCCCAGCCAGAGGTGTGCGAAAGCGCGGTCATTGGCATTGCGCATCCCGATTTTGGCGAGGCTGTTGTTGGGGTGCTGGTTTTGGTGGCAAAAACGGAGTTTGACCAAAGCGCAATGGCTGGCAAGTTGGCGAAAAAGCTTGCGAATTACAAATGTCCCAAGTTGATTTATATCGTGGGCAGCCTGCCACGCAATGCTATGGGTAAGGTGCAAAAAAAGGCCCTGCGCGCAAAATATGCGGAATGTTTTGCGCCTTAAGTTTGTCGGATTATTTCCAACGTAGATGCAGCCAATACCACTGTCCGGGATATTTTAGCACCATCGCAGACAGGCTGTCATTTGCGCGCTGCATCATGGTTTTGGCGTCGCTTTGCGCAATCGGCGCCTCAAATGTGATGTCGATATCGGGGGCACCAGTGCGCCGGGTGCCATAAAAGGGGATCATCGGGATATCGTATTTCAAGGCAAGTTGCGCAGCCCCAAGCGAGGTATGTGCAGGCTGGCCCAGAAAATCCAAAACCTCGCCGCTTGCCTGTTTTTGGTCATGCAAAATGGCGACAACCCCGCCATCACGCAGATGCTTGACCATTTGCATGGTGCCGCGCCGCCCTGTGGGAAAAATTGGCGCCCCGCCAAGCGTGATCATTTTGAGATGCAAACGGTCATAATAGGGATTATTATTGCGCCGATATACGGCCGCCACCTCTATGCCGTTGGCCTTAAGGTATTGGCGCGTAGAATCCCAACTGCCAAAATGTCCTGAAACCAATATCGCGCCTTTACCCTGTTTTTGGGCCTCAAACAATGCAGCAAGACCAGGGCCGGTTGCGTGAAAATGCTGCTGCTGATGGGCGAAATGGTCATTATTGAGGATCTCCATCAGGGTGGCCCCGACGTTATGCCCCACCTGTTTAGCGATCTTTTTGCGTGTATTTTCCGGCATTTCGGGAAAAATCAGCGCCAGATTGCGAATAATGCGCGCGCGAGGCTCTTTGAGATTGGGGATAAGCGCGCCGATGATGTAGCTGCCAATGTGCACCCGCATCTGGAAGGGCAGCAAACGGGTTATAAATAAAAATACCGACAGAATTGCATATTGCACATAATAGGAAATATATTTGCCTTTTTGTGCCATTGTACCCTTATGTTACAAGTGTTTGTAAGGCGCTTAAGCTGCCCGGCTGATCTCGACGCTGGTAAATCAAAGACGGGCACATGGCCCGCCCTTTAGATTAACTTTGCCTTAACGGATTGATCATCATGATCATCTGACGACCTTCCATTTTGGGCATCATATCGATTTTACCAAATTCGGTAATGTCATCGGCGACCCGGTGCAAAAGTTTGCGCCCCAAATCAAGATGCGCCATCTCACGGCCACGAAACCGCAGGGTTACCTTAACCTTGTCGCCATTTTCCAGAAATTTGAAAACATTGCGCATTTTCACGTCGTAATCATGCGTATCTGTATTCGGGCGGAACTTGACCTCTTTGGTTTCAATGATTTTTTGCTTTTTGCGCGCTTCGGAGTCGCGTTTTTGCTGTTCGTATTTGAACTTGCCGAAATCCATGATTTTGCAAACCGGCGGATTGGCATTGGGGGATATTTCCACAAGGTCCAGCCCTGCTTCATTAGCCAGTTCCATTGCATGGGCGGGTGTTACAACGCCGACATTTTCGCCGTCTGCGCCAATTAGTCGGATTTCGTCGGAACGGATGCGCTCATTTGCGCGGGGTCCGGTGTCGCGCTGCGGAGGCGCGTTGTGTGGTCTACGGGCTATGGCCTAAGAGTCCTTTTATTGTTTTTACAAAATCAGTGTGAGATTCTACACTGACAAGAGATAAGTGTATAATTATACTGCGCAGGTCAATAGGATTGCGGGTATTTACAAGATATTTAAAGGATTTTTTGCAAATGTTGGATGTTTTTTGGAGTGATCCCGTACAAATGGCGATTATCTTGCTCCTATTTTCAAGTGTGGGTATATACGGAATTCGGTATATACACGCGAAAATCAGTGTGCCGCGCAGTTTTTTCAAAACGTTGCCCGTCACGTTAATGGCCGGGTTATCCTATTGGATGGGCGGGCCGGTATTACTAACCGGCGCATTGATATTCTGTGCGGTTGGCGATTATTTCCTGTCCCTTGATGATGATCAGTATTTGGGCGCCGGTCTAAGCGCGTTTATGGTTGGGCATCTGACCTATACGGCGCAGTTTTTCGTATTGCGAAGCCATGAACCCAGTTTTATCACATTATGGTATATCGCGGCTGTGCTGGTGTATGCCGCACTTGTTTCGAGGTATTTATGGGAAAAAATCGGGCAGTTCAGAACGCCTGTGCTGCTTTATATTGCCGTCATCACCGTGATGGCATTGCTAAGCTTATCCTTATACAGCTACTGGCTGATCACGGTTGCCGCGTTTATGTTTGTGATTTCAAATACCGTACTGGCACTGCGAATGTTTGTTTTTGGTGGGGTGCATCCAAACGCGCGAATGCTGTCCTCCATTGTCTGGTGGAGCTATATTCTCGCGCAGGGCCTTATTTTTATTGGCATAATGGGGGCCGTCTGACCTTAGTGTCTGATCCAAAACTAATTGAGTGATTTCAGGGTTTTGTGATTCA
>CAYSAZ010000114.1:0-6855 GCA_964429065.1 uncultured Rhodobacterales bacterium | reverse complement strand
ATGACTGAACGTCTTTACCTATACGACACCACATTGCGTGACGGCCAACAAACCCAAGGTGTGGATTTTACGGCTGAGGATAAACACCGTATTGCAAGCGCGCTTGATGAACTGGGCTTGGATTATGTCGAGGGCGGTTGGCCCGGGGCCAATCCAACGGACAGCGCATTTTTCAGCGCACCACCCAAGCTTACCACCGCCACATTCACCGCCTTTGGCATGACCAAACGGGCCGGGCGCTCGGCGGATAATGATGATGTTTTGGCGGCCGTCATCAATGCCAATACGTCTGCCGTTTGTCTGGTCGGTAAATCGCATGATTTCCATGTGACAACGGCGCTGGGCATCAGCTTGGCGGAAAATATCGAAAATATCCGCGCAACATTCGCGCATCTGAAATCCCTGAAACGCGAGGCGTTGTTTGACGCGGAACATTTCTTTGACGGCTATAAATCCAACCCCGAATACACACTGGAATGTTGCAAGGCCGCGTATGACGCCGGGGCACGCTGGATCGTGCTTTGTGACACCAATGGCGGGGCGATGCCGGATGACGTGCGCGTTGCTGTTAAGGCGGTAATCGCGGCTGGCATTCCCGGAGACCACATCGCCATTCACACCCATAATGACACAGAACACGCCGTGGCCAACAGTCTGGCCGCGGTCGATGCGGGGGCGCGCCAAATTCAAGGTACGCTCAACGGGCTGGGGGAACGTTGCGGTAACGCCAACCTTACCAGCCTGATCCCGACACTTTTGCTAAAAGAACCTTACGCCAGCCAATTTGACATTGGGGTTAAGCGCGCCGATTTGGCCGGATTGACCAAGCTGTCGCGCATGCTCGATGATATTTTGAACCGCGTGCCCAATGCCCATGCGGCCTATGTCGGGGCCTCGGCGTTTGTGCATAAGGCCGGGTTGCACGCCAGCGCGATCCTCAAAGATCCCAGCACATATGAACATATTCCGCCCGAAACCGTTGGCAATACCCGCACCGTGCCCATGTCCAATCAAGCCGGGCAAAGCAACCTGCGTGCGCGCCTGCAGGAGGCAGGAATTTCTGTGCCCAAAGGTGATCCGGCACTGTCGGTGATACTGGATTTGGTCAAAACCCGCGAGGATCAGGGCTATGCTTATGACAGCGCGCAGGCCAGTTTTGATCTGTTGGCGCGCGAAGTTCTGGGCAAAATGCCCCGGTTTTTCGAGATTGAGCGTTACCGCGTAACGGTGGAGCGGCGCCAAAACGCCCTCAAACAGATGATCACGGTTTCCGAGGCCGTTGTGGTTGCCAAAATCGCCGGGGCGCGGGTGATCAGCGCCTCTGAAAGCCACGGGGTGGATGACGACCATGACCAAGGGCCGATAAATGCGCTTAGCCGGGCGCTGGGCAAGGATCTTGGACCTTATCAAAAATATATCACGGATATGAAACTTGTGGATTTTAAAGTGCGTATCACCAACGGTGGCACCGAAGCCGTCACCCGTGTGTTGATAGATTCACAGGATGCACAAGGGCAGCGCTGGGCGACGGTCGGGGTTTCAGCCAATATCGTCGATGCATCGTTTCAGGCGCTGCTCGATGCGATCAACTGGAAACTGATCCGTGACGGGGCGAAAGGCTAGATGCAGGATTTCTGGACCCTTTACAGCGCCTTGCCCCGCGAAGGCCCCGGGGATGCTGCCAGCTTGGCGCGCGCATTGGCAGGGCTGCCAGCGGATGCACGAATTCTGGATGCAGCTTGCGGATCGGGTGCAGATAGCGCCATGATTTTGGATATACTGCCCGATGCGGATATCGTTGGCGTGGATAAACACCCAGATTTTATTGCCAGCGCCAAGGCACGCGGGCTGCGGGCTGGTTTTCATATCGGGGATATGCTGGACCTTGAAGGCAAGTTTGATTTGATCTGGTGCGCGGGGGCGGTGTATTTCGTTGGCATCGAGGCGGCGTTAAAAGCCTGGAAACCCCATATGAAACCGGGCGGAAAAATTGCCTTTTCTGAGGTGGTCTGGCTGACAGACACCCCCTCAATTGCCGCCAAAACCTTCTGGAATGCGGCCTATCCACAAATTGGCACCATCGCCAGTTTACGCCAACGGATCACGGCGTGCGGCTTTACCGTTACATCCGCAGAACCACTGGGACGGGCCGGCTGGCAAGGGTATTATGAGGGTCTTCGCACACGTATTGCCGCGATCCGGGCCACAAACCCCAGCCCGTCAATGATAAGCGTATTGTGCGAAACCGAGGCCGAAATTGCCCTGTTTGAGGCGCATTTTGGCGAATATGATTACGCCGTATTCATCGTTGCCCCCACATGAGCATATCGGTGTGTGCCAACATGGTGCAAGCCCATGATCCTGACCGGTTTTTATCGGTCATGGCGGCCCCGCCAGCATTGCGTGAACGGCTTTTGGTGCTTTATGCGTTCAATCTGGAAATCGCGCGCGCCCCTTGGGCCAGTTCTGAAGAAATGATTGCAGAAATGCGTTTGCAGTGGTGGGCTGATGCGATGTCCGATCTCTATAATGGCACGCTGCACGCCCATGCGGTTCTTTCGCCGCTCGCGCAAATTATCAAGGCGCATGATTTACCCCAACCGCTGTTTATGGCAATGATTGCTGCGCGCCGGTTCGATATTTATCGTGATGGACATGCCGATTTGGGCGCGTTTGAAGGGTATATTAACGACACAACTGGGGGCTTGATACAGCTTGCAGCGATGACCTTGGGGGCAGGTTCTGCGGCCAAACCCGTGATCGCCAATTTCGCTTATGGAATCGGGGTCGCCAATCTTTTTCGTGCATTACCAACGCTTTACGCCCGTGGGCGTCATCCTATACCTGTGGATTGTGCGCTGGATCTGAATGCGGTTGCCAAGGGGCAGGTGCCCGATAATTTGGCCCGTGCTTTGCGCGATATTGCACAAGATGCCTTGGGCAAAATGCATCACGCCCGCCAAAATCGTGACAAGGTTGCGCGCGCGGCCCTTCCGGCTTTGCTAAGCGGCTGGCAAGCGGGTGGCGTGTTGAAAATAGTTGCTAATAGGCCTGAAAATACTTTGCAACAACCGCTTGAAACCTCGGAATTTTACAAAAAACTTAGCCTTATGGGGCGAAATTTTACCAAAAAATGGTGAAACACTGTGCGTTCAGCTGCGGCTTTTACCTTGGATGACGAACCAGATCAATGCGCCCCCTGCCAGCATCAGGAACGGGACCATGGCAAGGTTTACCGCCTGCCAGCCTTCTTGCGCCGAGCCGCCCGAGCAGTTCATCAAGCCCCCCGAGCTAAGCGAGGCGAGGGTCACCATGCCAAATACCATGAAATCATTCATGCCCTGCACCCGGCCACGCTCCGCCGGTGTGTGGGCGCGCGAAAGCATGGTCGTGGCGCCGATAAATCCAAAATTCCAGCCGATGCCAAGCAATATCAGTGCCGCATAGAAATTTCCGATATCTACCCCGGAAAGGGCGACCATTCCTGCGGTCGCCAGGATTGCCATGCCAATTCCGATGATCCGTTTCACCCCGAAACGACTGATAAGAATGCCGGTAAAAAATGAGGGGACATACATCGCCAAAACATGTGCGGACACAATGTCGGCGGCCTGATTGGTGGTAAATCCACAGCCTACAACCGCCAATGGTGTCGAGGTCATGACCAAATTCATCAAAGAATAGGCAACCATGGCGCTGATGATGGCCACAAGGATTTGCGGTTCACGCAAAAGCTCGACGTATGTGCGACCTCTTGGCGTATCCTTGGATATCGGGGCGGGTTTTGGAATGTCGAGGAAGAAAAACAGGAAAAATCCGACGAAATTAACCGCAATAACGGCAAAATACGCGCCAACAAAAGGGATAGGGGCCATGGCATCCTGGGTCAGTTTTACCAGTTGTGGGCCAATGATTGCCGCCAATAATCCACCCGCCATGACCCATGAAATGGCCTTTGGGGTAAACGCCTCACTGGCCACATCTGTGGCGGCAAAGCGATAAAACCCCTGTGCAGACATGTAAATGCCGGTCATAAATGCCCCAAGCAGGAACAGCGGGAATGAATTGACCCACAACGCATAGGCCGAAATCGATGCGCCAGTGGCCGCCGCAATTACCCCCAGAAAAAACCCGGCGCGACGCCCATGTTTTTGCATAATTGCTGACATAACCGGGGCTGTCAGCATTGATCCCAGTATAATCAATGAGATGGGCAAGGTCGCAAAACACGGGTTTGGCGACAGGTATTGCCCGGCCAACCCACCTAGGATAAAGCTGATCGCCATCTGGCTGCCCAGAATGGCTTGTGCGGCCACAAGAACCATCACGTTGCGCTTGGCGCGGGTGTCATCGGAAATATCTGTCATATTGGCAATTTTATGGACAGTTTTGGGCAAATTCCAGCGCCAAATCGCGATCTTACGTCACGTTTTGTTTCGGGGCGCTTAAAAAATAGGTAATCTATTGAAAACGGAGGAAATTATGTCAGGCAAGATCATTGAAACAACGGCGGATGTGGCCAAAGGGGCTGCATGGCTGGCCGGACAGGACCCATGTTTTGCGCGTGCGCTCGATATTTGCGGACCACTGCCGTTGCGGCGGCGCAAAGACGGGTTTCGCGAAATTTTGAACGCCATTACCTCCCAGCAGCTTTCCGTTGCCTCGGCCAATGCCATTTGGGGGCGTATGGAGGCGGCCAATATGTGCGAGGCCGATGCGATTTTGCGCGCCAGCGATGAAGAATTGCGCGCCTGCGGGTTTTCACGCCAAAAAATCACCTATGCACGGGATTTGGCCGCCGCTGATCTGGATTACGGCGCATTTCGCACCATGCCCAGCGATCAGGTTATTGCGCAACTGGTTGCTATTCGCGGCATCGGTGCCTGGACGGCGGAAATATACGTGATGTTTTCGCTTGGCCATGCAGATGTGTTTGCACCCGGTGATTTAGCCTTGCAAGAAGCCGTGCGGGTATTATTTGATCTGGATGCGCGCCCCAAAGAAAAAGCCTTGCGCGAAATGGCTGAAGCCTGGTCGCCGTGGCGCGCGGTTGCAGCCCGCCTGTTGTGGGCGTATTACCGCGTTATAAAAGAGCGCGAAGGGATAAGATAATGTTAACTGGGCCACGTAAAGACGCAAAATCCGGCAAGACCGACAGTCTGGTGATATTTCTGCACGGTTACGGCGCCGATGCGCAGGATTTGATCGGCCTTGGCGATCCCTTGGCCCCGCATTTGCCTAATACCACCTTCCTTGCACCGAATGCCCCGCAGGTTTGCACCAATAATCCGATGGGATATCAATGGTTTCCAATCCCGTGGCTTGATGGTTCCAGTGACGCGGATGCTGCTGCGGGCAAAGCGGAGGCCGAGCATTTACTGAACATCTGGCTGGATGATGTTGCTAAAGTCGAAGGAATTGCACCGGCGCGCACGATCATTATAGGTTTTTCACAAGGCACGATGATGGCACTGTCTGTCGCCCCTCGTCGCGCCGTGGCATTTGCCGGTATTGTCGGATTTTCGGGCCGCTTGCTGGAGCCGCAAAAACTGGCAGATGATATACTTTCCAAGCCGCCGGTGATGTTAATTCATGGCGATAGCGATGAAATGGTCAGCCCGGCTTATATGCATGAAGCGGCTGAAACCTTAACTGCTGCGGGTTTTGAGGTTTACACGCATATCTCTGAAAATACCGGCCACAGCATTGCCCAGGACGGGCTGAACATGGCGCTGCAATTCATCAATATGAAGCTTTCCTGACACATCCCATAGGGGGTTGTTTGGTGTGGTGAACTAGATATAGTTGGCATAATTTCGCCAAGGCCAGAATATTATTGATCGGGATGTGTTGTGAACGCCTATGTCAACAATTTTGTCAGACAACCGGGATGCGTAACGCAGCATCCGGCACTGGTGTTGAATGCCGATTTCCGCCCGCTTTCCTACCTGCCGTTGTCGCTCTGGACATGGCAAGAGGCGGTAAAAGCGGCGTTTCTGGACAGGGTCAGTATCATTGCTGAATACGATGCGGTCGTGCATGCACCATCAATGGAAATGCGTATTCCGTCAGTTGTGGTGCTGAAAGATTTCGTGCATTTGGCGCGTAGCGTAGCTTTTACGCGGTTCAATCTGTTTTTACGCGATGAATTTTGCTGCCAATATTGCGGGGCGCGCGGGGATATGACGTTTGACCATGTTATTCCACGTTCAAAGGGCGGGCGCACAACATGGGAAAATGTCGTGGCATCATGTGCCCCGTGTAACTTGCGCAAGGGATCACAAAGTTTGAAACGGGCCGGGATGCATTTGCGCCGCCCGCCGGCCAGACCTCAACCAATGCAATTGCTCAATAGAGGGCGAAAGTTCCCGCCAAATCATCTGCATGAAAGCTGGATGGATTTTCTTTATTGGGATGTGGAGCTAGAGGCATAGGCTCGCAGCCATAACACTGCCAATATAACGGAAATAATGGCATTCCAGCCAGCCATGGATATGCCAAACATCTGCCATGGAATAACGTCGCACATCACGATATTAACGGGGGCCGATAGATCCAGCAGGTTGTCGCTTAACGACAGGCCATCGCCGGTGCAATTGCTTGGGCCTTCCCACCATTTTTGTTCTACACCGGCGTGATAAAACCCGATGCCGGCACCGATGAACACGATGATGCTGCCCAGTATTGCCCAAAGACGGTGTGGTGAAAATATTACGAGCAACCCAAGAAAAATCGCGATCCCATGGGGCCAGCGTTGCCAGATGCACATCTTGCAAGGAGCCATGTCACCGATATATTGAAACATTAGCGCCCCAAGCATCATCGCCCCAGAACCGCCAGCCGCCAAAAGCACGT
>CAYSAZ010000113.1:0-6987 GCA_964429065.1 uncultured Rhodobacterales bacterium | reverse complement strand
AATTTACAGCGAGCGCTCTATCTCTTCGGTGGTGAAAATTTCGATGACATCATCGTCGCGGATATCTTCATAGTTTTCGAACGCCATGCCGCATTCCTGGCCTGACTGCACCTCTTTAACCTCGTCTTTGTGGCGTTTCAAGGTTTTCAGTGTGCCCGTATGGATCACAACATTGTCACGCAACAAGCGGACACCCGCAGCACGGCGCGCAACACCTTCGGTCACCAGACAGCCGGCGATTTTACCCGCGCCGGTAATTTTGAACACCTCTTTGATGGTCGCATAGCCGATAAAAGTTTCCTTGATCTCAGGCGACAACAGACCCGAGGCCGCCTTTTTCACATCATCCACCAGATCGTAGATGATGGAATAATAGCGCAGCTCCACGCCTTTTTGGTTGGCCGAATTACGCGCGGATGCGTTTGCCCGCACGTTAAACCCGATGATCGGGGCGCCCGAAGCTTCGGCCAGACCAACATCGGATTCGGTAATCGCACCAACGCCAGAATGCAGAACCTGCACGCGCACGTCATCATTACCGACTTTTTCCATCGCCTGTATGATCGCCTCGGCAGAGCCTTGCACATCGGCCTTCATCACAATCGGCAGGATTGCAACAGTTTCATCCGCCTTGGCCTTGGCCAGCAACTGATCAAGCGTAGTTGCAGCACCCGCCGCTGCCCGTTTATCCTTGCGGACCTGCGCGCGGTAATCGGCGATTTCACGGGCCTTGGCCTCATCAGGAACCACGTTCAGAACATCGCCAGCTTCGGGCGTGCCGTTCAGACCCAGAACTTCCACCGGAATGGATGGGCCGGCTTCATCTACACGCTCGCCCGCGTCATCAATCAAGGCGCGCACTTTACCCCACTGTTCGCCAACCACAAAGATATCGCCGCGTTTCAGCGTACCTTTTTGCACCAGTACAGTAGCAACAGGGCCGCGACCAACGTCCAGCTTGGCCTCAATCACCGCGCCCTCGGCCGGGCGATCTGGATTGGCTTTTAGCTCCAGTAATTCCGCTTGCAGCGCGATATTTTCGAGCAACGTATCAAGGCCTTGACCTGTAATCGCCGAAACCTCTACATCCAGAACGTCACCGGACATTTTCTCAACGATAACTTCGTGTTGCAGCAATTCTGTGCGCACTTTATCAGGCGTTGCGCCTTCTTTATCGCATTTATTAATCGCCACGATCATCGGCACGCCAGCAGCCTTGGAGTGGCTGATTGCCTCAATCGTTTGGGGCATTACGCTGTCATCAGCGGCTACGACCAAAATCACAATATCCGTCACCTGTGCGCCGCGTGAACGCATCGAGGTAAAGGCTGCGTGGCCCGGTGTGTCAAGGAATGTCAGCCGGGTGCCGCTGTCCGTAGTTACCTGATACGCGCCGATATGCTGGGTGATGCCACCGGCCTCGCCAGAAACAACATTGGCTTTGCGGATGGCATCCAAAAGCGAGGTTTTGCCGTGGTCAACATGGCCCATAATCGTGATGATCGGGGCGCGCGGTTGCAGATCTTTGGGATCCTCTTCATCGGCAACGATCACATCCTCAACATCTGAATCGGAAACGCGCACGACTTTATGCCCGAATTCTTCGATAATCAGCTCGGCGGTATCCGCGTCAATTGTCTCATTTTGTGTGGCCATGATACCGTTGGTCATCAGTGATTTCACGACCGCTACGACACGCTCGGCCATACGGTTAGCCAGCTCCTGCACGGTAATGGTTTCAGGCAGTTGCACATCGCGCACGACTTTTTCGTGCTCAATCGGGCCACCCAGCAGTTTGGCTTTTTCGCGTTCCTGACGGCGTTTCATCGCAGCCATAGAACGATGCCTGTTGCCACCGCCACTAAGGGCCTGATTAATCGTCAGTTTACCCGAACGGCGACGATCATTACCAGCACGTCCGCGGGATTGCTTTTTATCCTCCTGACGAGGGGCCACTTTTTTCGCATTTGGACCAAGGCGCCCTGCTTCGGCGCGGGTCGCTTGTGCCTGGGCTGCGGCGGTATCTTCGGCCAGCGTATCCTTCTTTGCCGGACGTTCATCTTTTGCCGATTTGCTGGCTTTTGCGGCGGCTTCTTCTTCGATCTTGATGCGGGCTTCTTCAGCTTCGCGTTGTTTGCGGATCTCTTTTTCTTCGGCCTCGCGGGCAATGGCTTCTTTTTCTGAACGCCGACGGTCCCGTTCAGCGGCGCGCGCGTCGCCGGTGGCTTTTTCCTTGGCAAGACGTTCGGCTTCCATTGCCTGGGCTGCCTCCAGCGCTTTGCGCCGGCGGGCCATTTCCCCGTCAGATACCCCAACAGCCGATGTGCGGCGGCCACCCGAAGCAGCGCCGGGTTTTGGCACCATCACACGTTTGCGTTTTGTCTCGACAACAACCGCTTTTGAACGCCCATGACTAAAGCTTTGGCGCACCGTACCAGGGCCGCCGCTCAGCCCGAGTGTTTTGCCTTTGCCGTCATTATCTTTAGAATCGCTCATTATTGTCTTTACCTTTCAGCGCGAGGCGTTCCTCGCAAACACGACTGCCCATAAGGACATTATTTCATACGCAAACCCGCAAGCCGGGCCGCATCATAAAGGACTCGATCCGTGATACCATCCTTTGTCATGGCGGCATGTATCACAGTTTCACGCCCAAAGGCCATGCCCAATTCACTGCTTGTTAAGCACAAAATATGGGTATTTTCGCCTTCGGGGGGTCTGAGGGCCGTTTTTCCCCGTTCCGAGCCATCAGATGCCTGTAAAAGCACGGCCGCTTTCTCGTCCATCAGCCAGCCTTTAACTTTTTCCAGTCCGGCAACCGCCCGCCCGGCCTTGCGCCCCATTGAGAGCATATCGACCACACGGCGGGCCAGAAGGGTTTCAACCTGATCAGCCAGCCCGATATCTGCTGTCACTTGCGCTTTGGCGGCGCGTGCAAATAGGCGTTTTTCAACAGCCTCGTTGATTGTGTCGCGCTGCGAAACCACCCATATGCCGCGCCCGGGCAGTTTTTCCAGCACATCGGGAACAATCTGCCCGTCCGGCCCGGCAACGAAACGGACCAGCGCCGATTTTTCCTCTGTGGCGCGGGTGACGATGCATCGACGTTCTGCATTTGGCCTTGGTTTTTTCCAATGGACTTCGTTCACAATCTTTATTGCAAGGCCCGATCAGGCCTCACCCTCCGTCGTTGTTTCTTCGCCTTTATCGGCCGGGTCTTCACCTGCCGCAGCGGCGGCATCTTCGGCCAATTGTTCCGCTGTAACCCAGCCGAGCGCCAACCGCGCGTTCATAATCAGGGTTTGCGCCTCTTCCAGACCAACGTCAAATTTCTCCAGCAAACCGTCATCCTTGACCCGCTTGCCTTCAACCGTCGTATAACCGCCCGCCAGTTCCCAATCAGCACATGTTGCGAAATCTTCCAGCGTTTTGATGCCGTCTTCGGCCAATACTGCAAACATTTGTGGGGTCAAACCTTCATAGTCAAACAAGCTTTGCTCAACACCCAGTTCCTTAGCTTTTTCAATCGCTTTGGCGTTAATCTCGTCCAGACATTCGCGCGCGCGGGCCTGCAATTCTTCGGCGGTAGACTCTTCAAAACCATCGATGGTCAACAGCTCGTCTAGTTCCACAAAGGCCACCTCTTCGAGGGTGGCGAAACCTTCGGATACCAGCAATTGCGCGACCATTTCATCGACATTCATGGTTTCCATAAACAGATTGGTGCGCGCGGCAAATTCGGCTTGGCGACGCTCTGATTCTTCGGCTTCGGTCATAATATCGATGTCAAATCCGGTGATCTGGCTGGCCAGACGCACGTTTTGCCCACGCCGCCCGATCGCCAGTGACAGCTGATCTTCGGGCACCACAACCTCGATGCGATCGGCCTCCTCATCCAGGACAACCTTAGAGACTTCGGCGGGTTGCAACGCATTCACAAGGAAGGTTGCAGCATCTTCGTTCCACGGGATAATATCAATTTTCTCGCCCTGCAATTCGTTGACAACGGCCTGCACACGGCTGCCGCGCATACCAACGCAAGCGCCGACGGGATCAATGGAATTATCATAGGAAATCACGCCGATTTTGGCGCGCGAACCCGGATCACGGGCCACAGCCTTGATTTCAATAATACCGTCATAAATCTCAGGCACTTCCATTTTGAACAGCTCGGCCAGGAATTCCGGCGCGGTGCGGCTTAGGAAAATCTGCGGACCGCGAACCTCGGCGCGCACATCCCGGATATAGGCGCGCACACGGTCGCCTGTGCGAAATGCCTCGCGGTTGATCAATTGATCGCGGCGCAATACGGCCTCACCACGGCCAACATCGACGATGACATTGCCGTATTCGACCCGTTTGACAGCACCGTTGATGATTTCGCCAACGCGGCCCTTGAATTCTTCATACTGGCGCTCACGTTCAGCTTCGCGCACCTTTTGCATGATAACCTGCTTGGCCGATTGCGCCGCGATACGGCCAAAATCCATCGGCGGCAGCGGGTCGGACAGCACACTGCCAACCACGGCCTCGGGCTGAACTTCTTGCGCATCGGCCAGCGTCAATTCCGTCCACTGGTTTTCGACCTCTTCCACCACCGTGCGACACCGCGCCATGGTCAGCTCGCCGGTTTTGCGGTCAATTGTTGCACGAATATCGTACTCCGCCCCATAACGCGAGCGCGCAGCCTTGCCGAGGCTCTCTTCCATCGCCGCGATAACCAGATCGGGATCAATCAGTTTTTCGCGTGCAACCGCATCTGCGATTTGCAACAATTCCAGACGGTTTGCACTGGTAATAGCCATGGTTTAGTCCTCTTTCTGGTCGGATATTTCATCCGTTTCAATGTCATCAAATTCGGTTTCATTCAAAACGCCCGCATCTTTACGCGCCTTTAGCATTTCAGCAATCAGCTCATCGGTCAGCAATAACTTTGCCTCTACCAGCCAGTCAAAATCCAGACCAATCGTGCCTTCGGGAATTTCGATCAGCACCTCGCCTGCCTCAACCCCGCGCAAAATACCGTTAAAACGTTTACGCCCGTCGATCAGCTCGCTGGTCAGCAAACGGGCCTCATACCCGTTGAAATTTTCGAAATCTTTAAGCCGGGTTAACGGGCGGTCAATGCCGGGGCTGGACACCTCTAGGGCATATTCGGCCTCAATCGGGTCTTCCACGTCTAAAATGGCAGAAAGCGCGTGCGAAATTTCGGCGCAATCATCAACGTTAATGTTACCCTCAGGGCGGTCCGCCATGATTTGCAGGATTGTCTCTTTGCCCGTCAAAAGGCGCAGGCGCACCAGCTCAAACCCCATACCTTCGATGGTCGGGATAATGATTTGGGCCAGTGAGCGATCAATGGCGGATTTGGCAATAAGGTCGGACATATCTGTTCCAAACACAAAAAACGGGCGCACGGCCCGTCAAAATTTCCGGTGGAAGGCTGGGGGTGGAAGCCAGTCTTGCCGCTGTTGATTTGCATATACGCCCACGCGCGCAGGATTGCAAGGGGGGCGATAGGATCGGTATCAGAGTGAATGTGGAATGCCGCGCGGTTTTGATTTGATGCTGCCAGTTTCCTGAATTTAACTGCGGGGATCCGTCAAACAATATTGGCCCAGACCTGACATTCTGCCCCGCACCGCGCATCAGCAGATATGGGCGATAAAGTAAGCTTTCGTTGCGATTGCACCAATGTCGGCTTTGGGGGAGCGGTTATTGAGCCGAATCGTGTGTTGGTCTACCATGATGCAGTAAGTGCGTTGTAATAATCGAACTTCGAGAAAGGAACACGCAGCATGATTGCCTACGTCACCGTCGGTGCTGATGACATCTCGCGTGCGAAACGGTTTTACGCGGCGTTCCTGCCAGCCCTTGATTACGCGTTGGAAGAGGGTCCCGAGGGCCTAAGCTACGCGCTGCCTGAACAACCGGGCCAGTCTGCCGCTCTGCCGGATTTCTACGTTAAACCAACCTTCGATGGACTTCCCGCCTTGGCTGGAAACGGTACTATGATCGCATTTGAGGCACGTAATCAAAAGCAGGTTCGCGACCTTCACGCCGCAGCACTTGCCGCAGGTGGCTTTGACGAGGGCCAGCCCGGCTTTCGCGCATCGTATGGGCCTCATTTTTATGTTGGCTACCTTCGCGACCCTCAAGGCAACAAGATCGCACTGTTCTCCAACGATCCAGCCGAACCCGGACGAGACGGATAACGCGGGTTACACGAGCGACGACAGCGCATTATTCGCATGTCGGCAGATATGCGGACTTTCCAGACCTTCGTTGGGGGTGTCCCAATGTCTGCAAAAGGATCATCAATCTTTGGGGACATCATTCTTGTTCGAAAGCATCGCGTCTATGAGGACATCGCCCCCATCCCTTGCTTCGTCGAATACATCACGACCAAATCTTGATCGCAAATCAAACATCAATTTGTGCACATCCTCATCAATATACGCATCAAACCAAGTTCGGATACCGAGTTGAGTAAGGTGTCTTTGATGTTGAAAATCCAATTCAAAGCTAAAGCACTGGAGATTGTGGCTTACGAAAACCATCCGCACATCGTAGTCACCATTCAAGCTTTGTAGTGCCAATTCACGAGTGCGCAGTCGCCGCAAAATCGCTTCGACATGGATATTTAGGTCTTCTGTCTCAGGGACGCCGCTGTTGAGCTTCCAGTTCGTGAACCAGCGCTTCTTGTGAGGGCCCTTAGTTTGCCAAGGGTCGCCCTCAGACCACTCGTCATCAGGGTTAATCCCCAAGACGTCCGTAATTTTCTTTGCCGGCCCTTTGCCTTGAATTCCAAGGTAAGCATACTGTCGGTACGTCTGTGGTTCTAAAGGCATTTTGTTAACATCTTCTTGGGGAAATTGACTGGTATTTCTATCTATAGCAGACCTTCGTAGATAGTACAGCATTGGTCAAAGTGGTTTATTCTGTTGAAAAACTCCACTTGATTTTGGTTGGCCTGACTGATTCAAT
>CAYSAZ010000112.1:0-6998 GCA_964429065.1 uncultured Rhodobacterales bacterium | reverse complement strand
TAGGGGGGGGATTTCCCATTGACCATAGCTGAAAAATAAATTCAGGTGAAGGTACGCAATATCAATATTGCCGAGGCTCTCATGTCCCAAGTTACAGAAAAGCCAGCTGAGAAATTCGTCTTTACCTTGCTGGGCGCATTCTCGCTCATCGCATTCTCTAGTGCGATTGAACCACTTCGTATTGCCAACCGAATTTCTGGCACCACCTTATACAGCTGGCGTTTAGCCGCGCAAAACCGGGAAACGGTGACCTGCTCCAACGGAACAACCCTGCGGGTCGACATGGGCTTTGAGGAGGTTGGGCGCAATGAAACGATCCTGGTGTGCGGCGGCATTAGCATAAAGTCGGCAACAACGCCCGAAGTCCTTGCCTGGCTGCGGCGGCAATCGCGCAAGGGCATGACCATCGGCGGGCTGTGCACGGCATCTTATGTATTGGCCAAGGCCGGAATGCTGGATAATCGGCGCGCGACCATACATTGGGAAAACCGCGAGTCATTCATTGAGGATTTCCCCGAACACATCATTGCCACGTCAGTTTTCATTATGGATAAGAATCGTTTTACGAGCGCTGGCGGAACTGCATCGCTTGATCTTATGTTGAAAATTATCGCCAACGCCCATGGTATTGATCTGGCAAATGCTGTTGCAGATCAGATGATTTATACATCCGTGCGCACGGATAAAGACGATCAACGTCTGTCCATTCCAACGCGTATCGGGGTGCCCCACCCCAAACTGTCAACGGTCATTAAAATGATGGAAGCTAATCTGGAGGAGCCTATTTCACCCGCGACCCTTGCCGGTGATGTCAAAATTTCAACCCGTCAACTTGAACGTCTTTTTCGCCGCTACCTCGACCGTTCTCCCAAATGCTATTACATGGAGTTGCGCTTGCAAAAAGCCCGTAACCTGTTGTTACAAACGGAAATGTCAGTGATCAATGTGGCACTGGCCTGCGGGTTCACATCGCCCTCACATTTCTCAAAATGTTACCGGCTGCATTTTTCCACAACCCCCTACCGCGAGCGGGGCGCGCAAAAAGATACACCGTGAAATATGCCGTTAAAACTCGATTAATCCCTGCTCTGTCACCAAAGCATCCAGCCGCTGGTCCGTGCTTTCAATGGGCACCTCGCCCTGTTGCGCGGCATAAGCATAGCCCACCGCCAGCGCCCGGCCATTAGCGCGCAGTTGCGCCAGCGAGCGGTCATAAAACCCGCCTCCATATCCAAGACGCCCCCCCGCATGGTTGAAAGCCAGCAGCGGCACAATCAACAAATCAGGCGTCAACATTTCCCCATGTCGCGGGATGGCCGCGCCAAATTCCCCCGCGACCATTGTGCTTTGAGGTGTCCATTCTTGAAAGCTTAACGCCTGCCTCGCAGCCGTGATCACCGGCACACAAATACGATGCCCCTGCGCATGCAGCGACACCATCGCAGGCAGTGGCGAGATTTCCGTACGCATCGGCATATAGGCCGCAATAATCTGTGGATTTCCGGTTCTTTTGACATATGCCAACATATGCGCCGCCGCCTGCTCGGCCGCGTTTTTGCCATGTGCATGGGCCGATTTTCGACGGATCAATGCCTGTTTGCGCGCCTGTTTTTTCCGCTCGGAAATATCCATAGGGCAACAATATCGCATCCGCAGATTTCTGCCAGTGTAAATGCGGCGGGCCCGTCGCGGCCGTGGAGGGATCTGTATCCTTGTGAACCTGCGTACACAGGTGGGCACCGGGTGCGTTAGGCCAGGACCAGTCGCAGAGCCAGCTCCCTTTCAAAGATTTAAGGCCACTAGGATGTAGTCCTCTCACGAGAAGGTCAGCACCCGCCTACCCCTAATATAGGGGCTTTGACACAAAAAATGAAGCCCGGATGTCAGATTTCCTTTGCCCTTGCCTGTTTTGCGGGTAATTACGCTGGTAATTGACAATTCCATCGCAAAAATACGGAGTACCATGGCCAATAAAGCGCCCGATACGGATCATACCATGCGCCGTTTTGCCGTACTTGGTGAATTTGCCCCCAATTGCAGTAAAACGGCGTGTCATGCAAGCGCGCTTGCGGTCATGCTGGAAAATACCGGGCGTGTTATCACTGCGGCTGAGCCTGGCTCATACGCGCGCATTTCTCTGGAATACCGCGCCGTGCGGTTTGTGCGTCAAACCCGCAAACATCTGGCAAAAGAAATTCTGCCCGGTAGCGAAGTTATCCTTTATACACAAGCCTTTAACACCGATAATATTGACCAACCCTTGTGGCTTAACTGGCGCAAAGAGATGTGGCGCCGCCTGCAATTGCTCTATATTGCCTTGCGCCGCGCGCGTAAGGTTACCGTGATTTTTGGCGGGGTTTGGCCAACAAAATGGCCGTTTTGGCTGACGCTTAGCATCACGCTTGCGCTGTTTTTTACAGCCCCCTCAAGGCTACGGATCACCCATATTCGTCGGCCCGTTGCACAGGTTTTTAGGCGCATCACGGGCAAAAACCCACCTGATATACCGACCGATATATCCACGCGAATTTTCACGTTATCCCAATCGATGCGCAAGCAGCGCGATACCAACCACCTCTCTCCTATGTGGTTGTTGAATTTCATAAAAACCACTGATCTACCAGCAAAGATTCGCACCGACCTGTCCGGTATTTTGCACATTTCCATGCCGCTTGAGCTTTGGGATAACGATATTTTGCACCGCAGCGGCATGGATTTCCCCCTGTCACTGCCGGATAAACTGGCCTTTGCCAATGAAACCTCGCCGGCCAATACGCTAAGCCGTTTTGCCAATCATTACCGCCTGTTCGCCCATGATGTAGGGTATATTTCAACGGCAATGTTGCAAGACCACGAACAGTTTCTGGGTTGGTATATTAAGGGCAAAAGGCCCATGAAAAGCATCCCGCCTCTGCCGATTTCCCCTCAGAATATGGCTGCATATTTCAGATCAACACCGCAGGTGCGCAGTGATAGTATCGGAACGATATTGAAATACGCTAAGCGCTGCCACTGCGTTGATTACATTGATGAAAATACGCTTTCCTATCTGCGCTCACCAATCGCTGGACACCGCGGTAATATCTCTCGTATGGAACTTGTTTGCGCACTGCGCGCGGACCTAAAAGCCGATGCGCTGACCCAAGGTTCCCCTTGGAATGCCCAAGCAATACGCACATGGTTTGCCAATGATATTTGCACACAGAACCCAGCTTTTCGGGTATTTTCAACCCAGCAGATGCTATCAAAATCCGTGCAGCCATGCCTGCAAATAGCCGGGGTAACCACCGGACAAACCGGGTTGGCACAAAATGCCCGGATGAGCGCGCGGACCTTTCAAAGCCTTGGCATCACCACCTACAGCCGCGATTCAAAATCGCTGGCATCGGTAAAAATCCATGCCGCGCAGGCGCGCGAAAAACCCCTGCACCGCAATGTTATTTTGCATCACATAAACGCCGACGCCCTGCCCAAACAACTATTGGCCCAAGACCTCGCCGTTAAGAGCCCCATCCATATCGGTTATCTGTTGTGGGAGCTGGAAAGCGTGCCGCAATCCCATATGCTAGCCAATGATCTGCTCGATGAAATCTGGGTGCCCAGCGAATATCTGCGCAAAATCTACCAACAGGCCTTTGAGCGTGAAATCCACAATATCGGCAAAAGTATTGCCCTGCCCCTGCCAGAACCGTTTGATCCGGCCCCTTATGGGCTGAACGATACCCATCATATTTTTCTGTGCATTTTTGACGCGCAATCCTCAACAGAACGCAAAAATCCACTGGCCGCAGTGCAGGCATTTTTGGCAGCTTTCCCCACCATCCCACACGTGCGCATGATCGTTAAGACAACGCGACACAACTCTGTTGACTGGGGCGATCCAAACCAGCAGTTGCAAAAAATTCAGACATTGGCGGCAAAAGATCCACGTATCATTATCGACACGCGGCATCTGCCATTTCGTGACCTGCTAGCCTTGATAAATCGCGCCGATTGCATTGCCTCACCGCACCGTGCCGAGGGATTTGGCTACATTCCCGCCTATGCATTGTATTTTGCCAAACCATTGATTATAACGGATTATTCAGGGTCTCAGGATTTTTGCACTGCGCAAACCTCTTACCCGATTTCCTATAGGCTAATCCCTACAAAACCGCGCGAAACTATTTTCAACATGACGGCCAGATGGGCGGATGTGGATGTCTCAGAAATGGCGGCAGCCATGCGTGACGTACTGGAAAACCCTAAGGTTGCCCAAGCAAAAGCCGTGCGTGGGCAGGCCTTGATCCGTGAAAAATACGGCCCCGAAACCCATGCTGCCCGTTACCTAAGCCGCCTCAAAGCCCTTGGCGCGCTCAGCTGGAAATAGCCCGCGCCCGCGCCGATGCAGCTTGCAGCTCTGTAGCTATTTCCTCGGCCTCTTCGGGGGTGAAATCCATTGGTAATTCAACATCCCCTGCCTCGATAAACAGCCGGACCATACCTTTATCCGTTGGCCCGATTTGCAGGTTCGCCGCGATATCACTGTCGCTATTGATGCCCATGTTATTCCTCCTTGATCAACGCATATGGCTACTTTGTCCGATCTTTGCCTGCAAGTAAAACTTCTGATATGTTGGTAAAACAATTTCAGTGTTGACCGTCGGGCGAATACTTATTATCCCCGCATCATTAACACATGTGCCGGCGTAGCTCAGTTGGTTAGAGCGCTTGATTGTGGATCAAGAGGTCACCCGTTCAATTCGGGTCGCTGGTACCATTCCCCCATTCGTCAAATTTACGCCCATTACGGCAATTTAAGTCAAGGCACTGGCGTGCCATAACAGTTTTCCGTCTGGCGTGTGACAAAATGACGGCGTAGGCTTTGGCAAAATGACTATGCAAGGACATGCCAAATGGATCACCGCACAAATTTCCCCTCGACCAAAGATATGCAGGCAAGTGACGCAGCCCACCATCTGCATCCGTTCACGGATACCACCGAGATTAATGCCAAAGGTGCGCGGATTATCACCAACGCTTCAGGCATCTATATCACAGATAGTGAGGGCAACCGGATGCTCGATGCGATGGCCGGCCTTTGGTGTGTCAATATCGGGTATGGCCGCAAGGAGCTGGCTGATGTTGCCCAGCGCCAGATGCAGGAGCTACCCTTTTACAACACGTTTTTCATGACCTCGCACCCACCGGCAATTGCCTTGGCCGAAAAAATCGCCACCCTTATGCCCCACGATCTTAACCGGGTATTTTATGCGAGCGGCGGATCAGAGGCCAATGACACCAACATCCGTTTGGTGCGCCATTACTGGGCCAGTATGGGCAAGCCGGAAAAAACGGTGATTATTTCGCGTAAAAATGCCTATCATGGCACCTCTGTGGGGTCTGGCAGTCTGGGCGGGATGGCGGGGATGCATGCGCAAGGTGGCCTGCCGATCCCCGATATCACCCATATTGATCAGCCATATTGGTATAGCGAGGGCGGGGATATGTCGCCCGATGAATTCGGCCTGAAATGTGCCCGCGCCCTAGAGGTTGAAATCGAACGTCTAGGCGAAAACCGCGTGGCGGCCTTTATCGCCGAGCCGGTGCAAGGCGCAGGCGGCGTGATCATTCCACCCGATACCTATTGGCCCGAAATTCAGCGCATTTGTGACGCCCATGAGATCCTGCTGATCGCTGATGAGGTCATCTGTGCATTCGGGCGTACCGGCAACTGGTTTGGCAGCGATACCTTTAAAATTCGCCCCGATATCATGACGATCGCCAAGGGGTTGTCTTCGGGTTATCAACCGATCGGGGCGAGCGTGATTTCAGAGCGCATGGCCAAGGATCTGGATACGCACGGCGGCGAATTTGCCCATGGTTACACCTATTCCGGGCATCCTGTGGCCGCAGCCGTGGCCTTGGAAAACCTGCGCATTCTTGACGAGGAAAATATCGTTAATACCGTGCGCGATACCACAGCCCCCTACCTTAAGGAACGCTGGAGCGCATTGGGCGACCACCCCCTGGTAGGCGAGGCCCGCAGCATCGGCCTGATGGGCGCGCTGGAACTGACACCCGATAAATCCGCCCGCGCGCCCTTTGCTGCGGATGTGGGCACTGTGGGGATGATATGTCGTGAATTTTGCTTCGACAACGGCCTGATCATGCGCCATGTAGGTGACAAAATGATCATCTCACCGCCTCTGGTGATCACGAAGAGTGAAATAGATGAGTTGGTGGAAAAAGCTTGGATTTGTCTCGATTTTACGCTAAAATCAGCACAAGATAATGGGCTGATACAAGCGGGGGCGTAGTGACCCCTCGCATACTTTTTAGTATGATAAGGGGGGTAATTATGGGCATTTCCATAGCTTTTGCACAACAATTCAGTGGGTTAACAAAATCGGCTGTTATGACGCATATGGCGCATAGCTGGGCACATCACGCTCAGAGAATCGATATGATCGAGTTCGGACAAACCGCAGCAATGACAAAATGGGCCAGTATGAATCGGGCGCTGCACCTCAATATTCGCCTATCTCACGAGTGGCGCGCCGTGATTGACATTACAAATAGTATGAAACATCACGACATTACATTGGTCGATTTACCCCGTGGAAACTTGATGCTCATGCGCGCGGTTATGCGCACCTGTGATATGATGGTGATCCCTTGCGCGCCCATCGGTGTTGACATCAGTTCAACCCTGAAAGCCGTGCAAATGTGCCGTCAGGCCAACACCCCGGTTCACGTGGTGATTACGGGGCTACCTGCCGCCAAAGAGCTGGTGTCCGGGGCGATTGCAACCTTTCGCAAGGCTGGCGTGAACGTCATACGCGCTGGTCTGGGCGGCAACGTCACCAGCACCGGCGGCATGCTCGATAGCTATACGGTTTTGCCCGGACATAAACGCACGCCGGCACAAAAACAAATCGACAATTTGCGCCTTGAACTTGATACAACCCTTGCCGAGGCAGCAGCGGATGTATACGCATTTAGCTGACGTTCACTAG
>CAYSAZ010000111.1:0-7014 GCA_964429065.1 uncultured Rhodobacterales bacterium | reverse complement strand
TTTGATAAATCAAATGCATACTCCAACTTTCTTTTGAGAGGTGAAATTAGAGTTTCACGATATATCAATAGATGCATTTCACTCACATCCTTAAGATGCAATCAGGTAAACCATGCCTGCGGCGGTCATCATATTGGTTATCAAATGTATTAGAAATGCGGGCCAGATGCTTTTATATTTGTAAACAACAAACGCTACACAAATACTAATCGGTAATATTTGTGGCAATAGCCATAATTGGTATGCGCGGAAATACAGTTCTTCGATGAGTATATTTATATGCGCAAACAGCGCGGCAGTGGCGGCAAAACTACGAGCGTTGTTGTGAATTCGCAAGTGCGCTCAACCGTGCCATCGTGGCCCCAAACGGGTGTGGTCCATAGCTTACCCGCGCCACGCCAAGGGCGGCCATCGGGGCGGCCGGGGCTTTGGCATGTGGCATCATAATATTAACGGGCAAGGCCACACGCGCACATATTTCTTCTATTAAATTCGGTTCCACCAACCCGGGAACAAAGAAACAATCCGCCCCTGCGGCGTTGTAAATATCAGCTCGTAGAATTGCTGCATCTATCAGATCTGCGTGGTTTTTTGGCTCTGGTTCTTGTAAAAATATATCAGTGCGTGCGTTAATAAATAATGCCCGTTCACACCGTTCTGCCGCAGTGCGGATTGCGCGAATACGCCTGGCTTGTATATCAGATGCATAAAGGCCCGCGCCGCATAATTTCTGATCTTCAAAATTCAAGCCAATCACACCAGCTGTGATCAAACGGGTGACGGTTTGCATCAGATCGTCCGGTTTTTCTGCGTATCCACCTTCAAAATCTATGCTAACTGGCACCTCTAGCGTCGCGCTAATCCGCGCCACAATTTGCAGCATGAAATCCAACGGAATCGTCTCGCCATCGGCATATCCTTGAGCTGCAGCTAGCGACCAACTGCTCGTTGCAACAGCACGCGCGCCAGCAGCACAAACCGCCTGCGCACTTGCGGCATCCCAAATGTTGTACAAAACTAGTGGATTCCCCTTTTTATGCAGTGCCGCAAATATTCGGGCTTTATCAGAGTACATCATGGAGCATCCTTTCGTCGGGAGGTTTTCTGTTCAAGTTCGATAAGCCGTTGCTTGCGCCACAGCCCGCCACCATAGCCGGTCAAGCTACCATCAGCGCCGATAACCCGGTGGCAGGGGATGATGATTGCAATCTGATTTGCGCCATTTGCCCGCGCTACCGCTCGTGTCGCTGCAGGGCGCCCGATACTGCGCGCAATATCACTATAGCTACGCGTAATGCCAGGGGGAATGGCGCGCAACGCTTGCCAAACTTCGCGCATAAATGGGGTTCCATGCAGCGCGAGCGGCACAGTAAAACTGGCGTTTTTGCCGGCGAAAAATGTCTCCAGTTCGGTGGCTACCAATTGGGTTGGTGCCGGGCGGCCAAACCCCATATCTGCCCGCACAAATTTGCGCAACCGGACTAATTCCCCAGCTAACGCCTTGCGATCGGCGAACTCCAAGAGGTGCAAATTTGTATTGTCCGACACCGCAATCATCGCCCCTAGCGGTGTGTCTATCCAGTCCGCCATCAGGTGTGCGTTTTCGCGAAAATGCCCCGGTGCTGTGCCTAGCAATTTGGCGAACGCCGCACGAAAAGCGCTTGACGAAGAAAACCCTGCCTCTAGTTGTGCATCAATTACCCGCCCACCTTTGGCTAGGGTAGCCGCCCCCTCGCGCAATCGCGTTGCCCGTGCCATTTCCAAAAACGTTATGCCAAAATGCCGTTTAAAACTGCGCCGGATAGTCGAGGGATCGAAACCAAGCCTAACGATATCTGCCTCAAACCACCGACGCGCGGGATCCGCCTCTAATGCCTGCAAAAGCGTTTGAATGCCGACATCCGATTGCGCTGCCGGGCCCAAAGGATGGCACCGTTTGCAGGCTCGAAATCCGGCCTCGATACAGCCTGAAATACTGTCAAAAAACTGGCAGTTTTCAGATTTTGGCTTACGTGCAGGGCAGCTAAGACGGCAAAACACCCCTGTTGAGCTGACCCCGACAAAGGCGCGCCCTTCATAGGTCACATCGCGGGCTAAAAGGGCGCTATAAAGCGTGGTATGGTCGGGCAGTTGAAATAACATACCCCACTTATACCTCGATTCTTAGCTTTGTCCGCCCAAGATCGGGCGGCTATTAAAATTACTTATGGGCAAAGATTGCCTCGTCGCCCCACAGCTGTTTTACCCGCGCATCGCGCCCGCACCGGCTGCGGTAAAATCCGTATTTCAGCGAATTGGTATTGTGGTAATTCTGGTGATAGCCTTCGGCTTCCCAGAAATCACCAGCGGCCAGAACCGGGGTGACGATCGGGGCGGATAAACGCCCGGACAGCGCCGCCTTTGATGCCTTGGCACTGGCAGCCTGCGCTGCATCCGTAGCAAAAATTGCCGTGCGATAACTGTCGCCACGATCACAAAACTGCCCGCCGGCATCCGTTGGATCAACCGTGCGCCAAAAGACATAGAGCAGTTGATCATAACTGGTCACATCGGCATCAAAAACAATGCGCACAGCCTCGTAATGGCCAGTGCCGCCACGGGTAACCTGCTTATAGGTCGCGTTTGCAACCGTACCGCCGGTATAGCCCGACGTGGTTTCAACTACCCCTTCGACTTGATCAAAATCAGACTCGACACACCAAAAACAGCCACCGGCAAAAATCGCAGTTTGCAAGGTTTTAGCATAGACGGTTGTGGTTAAAGTGCTGAGCAGCAGCAACATAATCGCAAATAATTTCATGACATCTCTCCAGATAATACCCCACATAGATGCCGCGCATATGCATCACAAGCAACCAACATTACGGTGAGTTTTGGTGAGGATTCGGGAGGGAATGTTACAGGATTATATCCTGCATGCGCATGGCTTGGCGCCCGTACCCTTTGCCCTGCTGGTCTTTGGTGATCATCAGGCGCCACAGGTATGCCGCGTCCGTTGGATCACCCTCTTCAAAGCTGGGGCTTTCGATTTGGTGGTTAATCATTGCGATCAATCCAACCGGGGTTTCACCGGCCCAAAGGCCACGCAACCCACCCCGAAGGTTCATAATGAAATTGTGCCACCGTCACTGAATTTGGTGCTACCAAATCCTATTGATCAGCTCTGATTTTAAGGTCCATAATCGCGCGTAACGTATAAAAATCAATCTCTCTGGCACTGATTTCACGCATCAGGATCGGCGTACCGTTGGATTATAATTTTCCTCACGCGCATGATCTTCAGGGGATTCCATTGATATCAATTTGTCTTTACGGCTTTTTGTTGGGTCACCTGTGGCACGTTCAACTTTGCGACCAGAACTTAGGCGTTCATAGCCGTACTTCGGGCCAACCTTACGTTTCAGCATTTTTGCGACGAACAAAAAGCTTGCACCAAAAATGCCGAAAAACACGGCAAATATAGCCCCAAATCCCCAAACTGAAAACCAGCTGTCTACACGGATATTTGAAGGATCACGTTGGTCATAAAGAATATCGACCCGCTCGCCGATTTTATAGTTATAGCCGCTAGAAGACATACTGGTCTGCGCGCGGTGCTTACTGCCCTCTGCATCCAAAAACCGGAACGTCGGTTGATAGGTGGCGCTGCCTTCATCGCTGTAGTTTTTTTCAATGCTAACAACGGTTGCCGTGGCCTCTAGTGCATTGCTTTTAAAGATAAAAGAGCTGACCATAAGGCCGACACCCGCCAGTAAAAAAATAAACCCCAGCAAGCCAAAAACCCGCCGTACAGACTGCGTGGTTTTTACCAAAGAATCTTGTGCTAAATTTCCCATATCCGAGCCATAGCATAGCGCTTGGCACACACAAAGATGTTTATGCACTTCACAAATTCGTTTGTCATTGCATTAACACCCTTGTGCTAAGCCAAGGTGAACCTATGTATAGAAAAATCAACGGAGTACGTATATGCCAAGCGAAAAACTGACCTTTCAGGGGCATTCAGGGCATGAACTTTCCGGGCTGCTCGATAAACCAAGCGGGCCAATTTTGGCAACCGCATTGTTTGCCCATTGTTTTACCTGTTCCAAGGATATTTTTGCGGCCAAGCGTATCTCGGGGCGCCTTGCCGCCGCAGGAATTGCGGTGCTGCGGTTTGATTTTACCGGTTTGGGCCATTCTGACGGAGAGTTCGCCAATACCGATTTCACCTCAAACGTCACAGATTTGGTGCTAGCGGCTGAACATATGGCCGCGCTTGGCCAGCCTGTCAGCCTGTTGGTGGGGCATTCTCTGGGCGGGGCCGCAGTGCTTAAGGCTGCCGGAAAAATTGACAGTGTCAAAGCCGTGGTCAGCATTGCCGCACCCTCGGACCCGGCCCATGTTGCCGCCAATTTTAGCTGCAATATTGATGAAATCCGTGAAAACGGCTCTGCCAAGGTCAGTCTAGCCGGACGGGAGTTTACCATCACCCGCGCGTTTCTGGACGACATTGACAGTGCGGCGTTACTGCCCGCTATCGCGCATATGAAAAAGGCCCTGCTGGTGCTGCATGCTCCCTTTGATGCCACCGTTTCTATCGATAATGCCGCAGATATTTTTACGGCGGCCAAGCATCCCAAAAGTTTTATCACCCTTGATAATGCCGATCATCTGTTGACCAACGCGGCGGACGCAGAATACGCGGCATCTGTGATCGCCACATGGGCAACGCGGTATCTGAACCTTGCCAAACCCGCCGCCCCCATCGGCGCCCCCGAGGGCATCGTGCGTATTTCCGAAGCTGATCCGGCAGGGTTCAAACAGGATGTAGACGCTGGCCCCAAACACCACCTTATCGCCGATGAACCGATTGCATATGGCGGCACGGATGAAGGTTTTTCGCCCTATCAATTGCTATCCGCCGGGCTTGGCGCCTGTACCAGCATGACCATCCGCATGTACGCACGGCGCAAAAATTGGCCCCTCGAACATGTGTCGGTGGACATCACTCACAATAAAATCCACGCCACAGATTGCGAACAATGCCACACAGAAACCGGCAAAATTGACCAGTTTAAACGTGTGGTGAGCCTAACAGGTGATCTGGATCCCGCGCAACGCCAACGCCTGCTTGAAATCGCCGACCGCTGCCCTGTGCACCGCACTTTGCACAGCGAAATTGATGTGGTGACGCTGGAAAGCGGGGGCTAATTTCGGCGCACGGTTGGCGCGTATTCTGCCTCGCGGGCGTGATCCTCGGGGCTTTCCATAGAGACCAGCCGCCGCTGCCGGGCGGTTTTTTGTGGCGTGTTATCTTGGGCCGAGACCGTAGATTTCATAGGTTTTCTGCTCTTGCTTGCACGCGCCATAATCAAGATAACCGCCCCGGTTACAAATAATATAAGCCCAAAGCCCCAGATTGAGAACCAACTGTTTATGCGGATATTATTCGGGCTATCCGGGTCATAGAGAATGCTAACCTTTTGGCCGATGTCATAATCATAGGACGATGATGAAATATATGTTTGCACAGTGTGTTTTTGGCCTTGCACATCTAAAAACCGAATAGTCGGCTTGTAGGTCGTGCTGTCATCACTGTGGTTAACCTCAAGCGAGATCACCGTGCCAAGAACCTCAACCGCCGTTTTGTTGAATGTATAGGCAGCTTTCGTTAAATACCCGCCTGCCAACATCATGTTTAAACCGACGATCCATAAGATGACCGACACCGCTTTTGATGGATTTTTCCTCATAACGCCCGATACCACGGATCAAAGGCTTAGGCAAAGCTATTTCACGCGCCGATTCCGCGCCGCCAGCAATTTCAGACGCAGGGCGTTGATCTGGATAAACCCGGCCGCGTCTTTTTGGTCATAGGCACCCGCATCATCCTCAAACGTCACGTGCTCTTCGGAATAAAGCGAATGTTCCGACCAGCGACCAACCGTCTGGCACATGCCTTTATAAAGTTTCAGGCGTACCGTCCCCGTTACATGTTGCTGCGATTGATCAATCAGGGCCTGCAACATTTCGCGCTCGGGAGAATACCAAAAACCGTTGTAGATCAGTTCGGCGTATTTGGGCATCAACTCGTCTTTCAGATGCGCTGCACCACGATCGAGCGTGATGCTTTCAATCCCACGATGGGCCTCAAGCATAATCGTGCCGCCCGGAGTTTCATAAATTCCGCGCGATTTCATGCCCACAAAGCGACCCTCAACCAGATCAAGGCGTCCAATACCGTGTTTTCCGCCCAATTCGTTCAGTGCGCTCAGCATTTCAGCCGGCGACAGCGCCTTGCCGTCCAGCGCCACGGGATCACCGCGTTCATAGCTGATCTCAATATGTTCGGCCACATCAGGCGCATCCTCGGGGGCAACGGTACGCTGATAGACATAATCGGGGGCCTCAAGCGCGGGGTCTTCCAGTACTTTCCCTTCGGATGAGGTATGCAGCAGGTTGGCGTCAACGCTGAATGGTGCCTCGCCGCGCTTGTCTTTAGCGATTGGAATCTGGTGGGCCTCGGCAAATTCCAGCAGACGGGTGCGGCTGGTCAGATCCCATTCTCGCCACGGTGCAATCACTTTGATTTCAGGATTTAACGCATAGGCCGCCAGTTCAAACCGCACTTGATCGTTGCCCTTGCCAGTGGCCCCATGCGCCACCGCATCGGCCCCGCATTCGGCGGCAATTTCAACCAGACGTTTGGAAATAAGCGGCCGGGCAATTGAGGTGCCCAGCAGATACAGCCCCTCATATTGAGCATTGGCGCGAAACATCGGAAAGACAAAATCGCGCACGAATTCCTCGCGCACGTCTTCAATATGGATGTTTTCGGGTTTCACCCCCAGCAGCTCGGCCTTTTTGCGGGCCGGTTCCAGCTCTTCGCCTTGACCGAGATCGGCGGTGAAAGTCACAACCTCGCAACCATATTCGATCTCCAGCCATTTCAGGATGATCGAGGTATCCAGACCGCCAGAATAGGCAAGAACGACTTTTTTAGGTGCTGACATAAGGTGTACTCCAACAAGT
>CAYSAZ010000110.1:0-7016 GCA_964429065.1 uncultured Rhodobacterales bacterium | reverse complement strand
TTTGCCCACCAGTCAGCATGCTCAAATCTTCGAGTTTTTCAACAGAATAGGCCCAATCTGACCGATGCTGCGCCACCTACGAACGTCCGCTTGACATCCCCACGTCGCAACGCTCAGTTTCTCGTGTATATTTCAGGCACATAAAAGGGAGTAGAAAATGGCTAAAAAATTAGAATTTGGTTTCCGCCCGTCGCCCTTGGATGTGAAAGCAGGCGCGATTACGATAGAAACGCTAGATGGTCTTGAAGATCGAGTTGCCAAAGTCGAACAATCAGATCAGCTTTACCGGGAATGGATTTATGCACCGCTTCAGCCGATTAAGAATCTCGGTAGTGGCGAGACCTATCAGGCACCTTATGCGGCACGGGTTTTTGGCCTGCCCAACACCCATATCATTCGCCACGTTGACGAGGCTGAACTGGGACACCTTCAGTTTCATATCTGGTCGCTGGGCTTTTTTACCGGCCAGCGATTAAGCGCGACTGAAGCCGGATTTTTGGATGTAACACCGTTGAAAGCGGGGAAGCTGAACGATTTCGTGCTGCTGGGAGATAGCCTGCCAAAAGCGATTCAACTGGCTGAAGTTTATTGGCAAAACAATACAGACAACCGGACGCAGCTTGCACGATTTGAATCTGTGATTCATGCACTGTTTCTCGCACAAAACCCCAGGCACTTGCAGTTCGAAGGGTTCATGTTTCTCTACACTGCGCTCGATGCGTGTTTTGCAATAATGAAAGATATGCTTCCTGGACCATACCCAAATCACCAGCAACGAACTAAATGGATGTGCGACCACTACGACGTTCCGGTGCCCGATTGGGCGGACCCGGATGGTGGAGCTGAAATCGCGGCCCTGCGCAATCCGACGATCCATGAAGGCCTGTATATGGGGGAACCGCTTGGCTTTGCTAATGAGGGAATGGGATCAAACCGAAATCTCAATTTGCAAATGCAGGCGGTCGTGTGCCGCCTGTTGGTTGCTATCATCGGCGGGGCTGAAGCGGACTATGTGAAATCGGCTGTGACATCCAGACAGAACATAGGTCTCAGGCTGCCGTGACGCTCTAGATTGTTTGCATGAATATGATCGATCAGAGCATCAATCCTCAAAACGGCAATATTTCAAAGCAGACTTTAATTGCGTAGGCTTTAGGTCGGCTTTGTCCCGCACAGCCAACATTACCGCAATTCGGGTTTTCTTCCTTATCGTTTATTTAAAAATCCTCTTGATTTCCAATACAGATGCTGCTCTGTCAGCGGGTGCGCTGAATTTTGAGTCATACGCCCGGATATTTGAGTCATACGCCCGGATATAGGTATCCTCTGAGATAGCGTAATCGCTCATGCTTCCAGATGTTTTCTGCGCGCATGCACCCAAACCCAACATTATCAATACTAGGGCACCGGCTCTTAAAGCCTGTTTTTCTATGTGCATAATTTTTTCCTATATAACACCCCGCGTGGGGCAATTTTTGAAACATTGGCGTAATTGCCGCGAAATACCTCCATATTATCTTGGATATCTTTCAGATTAAATGCCGTGTGGAAAACTTTGTTAGCCTAGAACTTGTATAGTTTGCTTCGCGCGCAGTGGTTTTCAATCGACATCCCCAAACTTCTTCGCTAGAAGATGCCGACGCCCTCAAGACCGGGTATGTATGCATTAACAAAAGAGACCTGCCTCATGGAAAATATCGTCCTGTCTATCCACTTGATTTTGGCACTATGCCTGATTGCTACAGTGCTGCTGCAACGCTCCGAGGGCGGTGGCCTTGGCATGGGCGGCGGTGGCGGCGGCGCGGTTTCTGGGCGCAGTGCTGCCAACGCGCTAACCAAACTGACATGGATACTGGCCATCGGGTTTCTGATCACCAGCCTGTCGCTAACCGTGATTGCGGCCAACAAAGCCGGCCAGAATTCGGTGCTTGATCGTCTTGGCATTGAAAGCACTGACGGCGCGTTGCTGATCCCGGACCTTGGCGACGCCCCGCTCACCCCACCCGCTGACAGCGACGCCCCAACGCCCCCCCCTGCAAGTGAGTAGAGGCTAAAACTCTACCGTTGAAGGCCGTCCCTGAAGGTCAAAAATACAGAATTGCACATAGGTTTGCGATTATATTGTGGTGGATGACATAAAATACGCCCTGTGCTATCACCACCCCAAAAGGGGACGTTATGACGTTTTTGCAGATCACATCATTATTAATCGTGCTGGCCGGGGCTTTCGGGGCTATTAACTACCTGTTTTTGCGCCTGCCTTCGGCGATCGGGATATTGGTGGTGGCGCTACTGGCCTCGCTGTCTGTGATGGGGATCGACGCGATTTTTCCTGCGATCGGGATAGCCGATAATATCCGCGTTGTGGTCGATGAAATTGAATTCTCAGGCGCCTTGCTGGAAGGCATGTTGGGGCTATTGCTGTTTGCCGGTGCCTTGCACGTCAAAATCGAGGATCTGCGCAATCAGGCCTGGACAGTTGCCCTAATGGCGACCTTGGGTATCGGGATTTCGACGGCTGTGGCGGGTTTCGGTTTCATGTGGCTGGTGGGGGCACCGTTGCTGGTGGCTCTGGTGTTTGGCGCGCTGATCTCACCGACGGATCCGGTGGCGGTGCTTGGGGTGTTGCGCGAAGCTAACCTGCGCAAATCGCTGGAAACCCAGATCGCCGGGGAAAGCCTGTTTAATGACGGTGTTGGGTATGTGGTGTTTTTACTGCTGGTCGGTCTGGCCTGGCCGCACGGGGATGCCCATGCCAGCAGCGTGATGGGGGCGGTCAAACTGTTTGGCCAAGAAGCCCTGGGCGGCGCAGCCCTTGGGGCGTTCCTTGGCTGGTTAACCTTTCGGGTGATGCGCCGGATTGACGACTATCCCCTTGAGGTCCTGCTGTCGCTCGGCCTTGCATTTGGCGGCTATGAACTGGCGGTATACATCCATGTCTCCGGCCCGATCATGGCGGTCGTCGCTGGCCTGTTCATCGGCGAGGTCGGCACCAAGCATGGCATGTCCGAGCAAACCCGCAAATACGTCAACGCATTCTGGGAGCTGATCGACGAAATCCTGAACGCGGTGTTATTTCTGTTGATCGGCGTCGAGGTTTTCGCCGTCGCCTTTGATCTGGATGCAATCTGGATCGGGATCGGCGGGATTGCCCTGTCCCTCGCCGCCCGCCTCGCCGCCGTCGCCATCCCGGTGCTGCTGCTGTCACGCTGGCGCAAGTTCGGGCGCGACGTGGTGCCGATCATGACATGGGGCGGCCTAAAGGGCGGCATATCAGTGGCCCTTGCCCTAAGCTTGCCTGACAGCGAATGGAAACCGGTAATCCTGACCACAACCTATATCGTGGTGCTGTTTTCCATCATCATCCAAGGCCTGACCATCGCACCATTAGCCCGCCGACTGGACCGCGAACAGGAATTGCTGTGATCAGGACGCACAAGATTAAGCAGCCATTAAGAATAAACTACCGCGAAATCCGGCGAATTTTTGTTGGGATATTAACCCAAACAACAATATACCTGTGCCTGCTCTTTATATATTCAGCGCTGGTAGGGCAAAACCGGTTTTTTGAATTTGCAAATCTTTTGATGGCCTATAAACACAGCCACTATTTTGTTTTGCATCTTACGTTTAGCTTGCTGGTAGCAGTCGTTCTGGGGCGATCCTATTTGCAAAAAACGCTAATATTTGCTTGTGTTTTCATTTTGAATTACGTTCTAGGATTTTTTTCTGGCTTATGGTTAAGCCTTGACTCCTTATAGTACTAGATGTGGGTACATCAAATGCCCATACTTAGTACGGCACAATCCTTTCCCAGATATAGTTGTCCCTCATTCCCTTAGAGCGATTTTTCTTTTCATCGGACAGGCAATGCGTAAAATGCGGGAAATGATACAGGGCGGGCATGATATGACACAAAAAACCATCATCAAACGGTGCGCGGCCGCTGGTCTGCGCATGACCGAGCAGCGCCGCGTGATTGCGCAGGTGCTGCAAGACAGTGATGATCACCCCGATGTTGAGGAATTATACGCGCGCGCCAGTGCGGTGGACGCTAAAATCAGCCTCGCCACCGTTTATCGGACGGTGAAACTATTTGAGGAAACCGGCATACTGGAGCGCCTTGAATTTGGCGACGGGCGGGCGCGTTATGAAGATGCGGAACGTGCACATCACGACCATCTGATTGATATCAATACCGGCGCGGTTATCGAATTTGTCGACCCCGAAATTGAGGCCCTGCAAGAAAAAATCGCTGCCAAACTGGGCTATGCACTACGCGGTCACAAGATGGAACTTTACGGGGTTCCCCTTAAAGACAAGGGTTAATACCGCCTTAATGCGCCGCCGCATGGCCCTGACCTTTACGATTACATAAATATTTAAGTACTTTTTTCTCTTTTATAAGAAATCATAAAGTCTTTTGTTCTATTCCATAAAATAACAAAAGACTGCATAAATATCCCCTTTCCCCGCATCCTGCACGTCCAATGAATTCTGCGAGGGTGCATAATAAGATATACGTATGAAATTTATTTTTCCAAAACTGACGCAGCTTTCAAAACAGATTTTCCTGGCGATGGCAGTTATGGTAACGCTCGTTGGTATTATTTCAGGCGAAGTCGTTCGTGGTATCGAAGAAGATCGATTGGGAAAAGAGCTGGAAACCCGCTCATTGCGCATTATTTCCCTGATAAACAGCCTAACGTTGGAGGCGCTGGCACTCAAAGACATCCCCATCCTTCAATCTGCATTGCGCGAAGCGGTTGAACGCACCCAAGGCCTGGAACTGATCTCAATCCGGGATACATCTGACAACATTATTGTACAATATCCTTACGACACCATTCATGACACACATATGGGGCACATGTTTGTCGAGGAGATCAAACATGATCATATGATTTTGGGGAAAATGGTTGTCCACTGGTCAGATGAAGCCGGGCAAATCCAGATTGAGCGATCAGTGTTACAGACCCGCATCTACACACTTGGCGTGATGTTCATCATGTCACTACTGTTTTTGCTGGTTATCTCGCGGCTGGTTTTGCGGCCATTAAGCTACATCCATGAACAACTGCGATCAGTGCAAAAACGAGAGTGGCAGGGGGACCCCGATGTCCAGCAAACACATTCCTGTGAATTCATGGCGTTGGAAAAGAACATTGCTGAATTGGATGGCATATTGCGAGAAAGAGACCAGCGTGAGGCAGAGCTAACCCAAGCGAACCGGGAAGCCGATGCCGCCAATCAGGCAAAAACCGACTTTTTGGCAAATATGAGCCATGAAATACGCACACCGATGAATGGCGTTAAAGGCATGGCGGGCTTGTTATTATTAACAGATTTAACAAAAGATCAGCGCCTATATGTCGAAACAGTCGCAAATTCCTCACAGGCCCTGATAGAGGTATTTGATGATATTTTAGACTTTTCCAGAATAGAATTTGGTAAAATAACATTAAAAACGATGCCTTTTACCCTGGTTAGTACGCTGGAAGATGTGCTCTTTTTACTGTCACCGCTCTCAAACAATAAACAATTTAATGTTGAATTATCAATTCAAAATAGTTTGCCCGATATGTTTATGGGCGACAGAAATCGCATATCCCAGGTTATCACCAACCTTGTTGGAAACGCTATAAAATACACGCTGAAAGGCAACATATCTGTGAGCGTTACCGGCGAGGTTCGGGATGGTCTGGCACAGCTGACCTTTACCGTTATGGATACGGGCATTGGGATTGCGCCTGATAACCTTGAGCGTATTTTCAATAAATTTGAACAGGTTGAATCAGGAGCTGACCGATCCTATCAGGGCACCGGGCTGGGACTGGCGATAACAGCCGCCCTGATTGAAAAAATGCAAGGCCAAATCAGGGTCGCCTCTGAACTGGGTGTCGGTTCGACCTTTGTTTTCAGCATAATTTTGCCGGTTCATGATCATAAAGTTAAAATGCAGTTTGCCTCCTGACGTATCCCTGGCCATTAACGGTTTGACAACCCACCGGTTTGCCTGCAAGCACGCGTGACGGGCTGGGGGGAATATGGCAAAATCTGAAAATCTGGTAGGCATTTTATTGATGCTGGGCGCGATGGCATGTTTTGCGATTGAGGATATGTTCATCAAACAACTGTCGCATGGGCTGGGCACCGGGCAAATTCTGGTATTGCTGGGCATCGGCGGCTTTCTGGTTTTTGCGGCAATTGCGCGCCATTCCGGTCAGGCCATATTCACCCGCGATTTGCTAATTCCGGCCGTTATGCTGCGCAATTTCGGTGAAGTCATCGGCACGCTTGGCTACGTTTTGGCCGTGGTGCTGACACCCTTGTCCTCAGCCTCGGCCATTTTACAAGCCACGCCGCTCGCCGTTGCATTGGGGGCCGCGCTGTTCTTGCGCCACGCCGTTGGCTGGCGACGCTGGGTGGCGATCGGGGTCGGCTTTATCGGCGTACTCATCGTGCTGCGCCCGGGTCTGGAAGGGTTCCGCCCTGCCTCGCTTTTCGCCGTGCAAGGGGTCATCGGCCTGTCCATCCGCGACCTTGCCACCCGCGCCATGCCACAGCATGTATCAAGTACCGTGCTATCCGCCTACGGCTTTGGCGTCATCGTCCCAACGGGGGCCGCAGTGATGCTATTTGAAGGCGCACCAGTATTGCTCGACGCGACCCAAAGCTGGCAACTGGCGGGTGCGTTGATCATCGGACCACTGGGATATTATGCCATCGTCGCCGCCATGCGGGCAGGCGAAGTCGCCGTCGTCACCCCGTTTCGCTACATCCGATTAATATTCGCCATGATCATCGGGGTTCTGGTATTTGACGAAGTGCTGGATTTCTGGACCTTGACCGGCGCGACTGTAATCATCGGCTCCGGCCTGTTCACGATCTACCGTGAAGGGCGGGCAAGGCGGAAACAACGCGGGCTTTCGTCGGCGGTTTTGTAATGTGGATATATAATTACTAGGGGCTGTTGACGTTCTGGATTCACAAATGGTCTGATCTGTGATTCAAGG
>CAYSAZ010000109.1:0-7020 GCA_964429065.1 uncultured Rhodobacterales bacterium | reverse complement strand
ACAACCCTTGCCGAGGCAGCAGCGGATGTATACGCATTTAGCTGACGTTCACTAGTACGAATTGCCCCATGAAAATTCAAACCGACCGCTTGATCCTACGCCAATTTTGCACCGCTGACACCCAAGGGATGATCGCCATTAATGCCGATCCTGTGGTCATGGAATGTTTTCCTGCAACGATGACCCCGGATCAAACCAAAGCCCATATCAGCCGTATAGTCAGCCATTGGGCCCGCCATAATTTTGGCCTGCTGGCTCTTGAACTGCGCGCAACCGGCCAGTTTATCGGCTTTACCGGCCTAACCATCCCGCCCTATGACACCCCTGCCAGCCCTTGCGTCGAAGTTGGCTGGCGGCTTTCACCTTCAGCTTGGGGCAAAGGGTACGCAAGCGAGGCCGCGCGCGCCTGTTTGCATTGGGGATTTACCGCCCTTGATCTGGCCGAAATCGTTTCTTTTACAGCAACGCAAAACAACCGCTCTGTGGGTGTAATGCAGCGCATAGGTATGACCCGCAATAAGATGGATGACTTTGCACATCCGATGCTCTGTGCTGATAGCCCGCTGTGCGCCCATGTTCTTTATCGTCTAACGCGCAAACACTGGCTTGACTTAGGGGGCAATAGCCAACGATAACATGGGCAAAGGAGTTGGCCCATGAACAAAATTTACCCCTCTGCAACCGATGCGCTGGATGGCGTGTTGTTTGACACAATGATGATCGCCGCTGGTGGTTTTGGCCTATGCGGCATACCGGAAAATCTGATTGAGGGCATTCGCGCTGCGGGCACCAAGGATCTGACTGTTGCTTCAAATAATGCGGGCGTCGATGGCTTTGGTCTTGGTGTGTTGCTTGAAGGCAAGCAGGTCAAAAAAATGATCTCATCTTACGTTGGGGAAAACGCCGAATTTATGCGCCAATACCTGTCGGGTGAGCTGGAATTGGAATTCAACCCTCAAGGTACATTGGCCGAACGCATGCGCGCAGGCGGGGCGGGTATCCCCGGATTTTACACCAAAACCGGCGTTGGCACCGTGATTGCCGAGGGCAAAGAACATAAAGATTTCAAAGGGGAAACCTATATTCTTGAACAAGGTATCGTTGCAGATCTGGCCATCGTCAAGGCCTGGAAAGGCGACGCGGAGGGCAACCTCGTCTATCGCAAAACCGCCCGCAATTTCAACCCCAACGCCGCAACCTGTGGTAAAATCTGTATCGCCGAGGTCGAAGAACTGGTGCCAACCGGCACGCTTGACCCCGATCTGATCCACACGCCCGGTATTTTTGTGCACCGGATTTTTCAAGGCACACATGAAAAACGCATCGAACAACGCACATTGCGGGAGGCTTAATCATGGCTTGGGACAGAAACCAAATGGCAGCCCGCGCGGCGCAGGAATTGCAAGACGGCACCTATGTGAACCTTGGCATCGGCATCCCGACACTGGTGTCCAACTATATCCCCGAGGGTGTGGATGTGACCTTGCAATCCGAAAACGGTATGCTGGGCATGGGACCGTTCCCAACTGAGGATGAGATCGACGCCGATCTGATCAACGCCGGAAAACAAACCATTACCGAACTGCCCCGCACCAGCTATTTCAGCTCGGCTGACAGTTTCGCGATGATCCGTGGCGGGAAAATCGCCATGGCTATTCTGGGGGCGATGGAAGTGGCCGAAAATGGGGATCTCGCCAATTGGATGATCCCGGGCAAACTGGTCAAAGGCATGGGTGGTGCGATGGATCTGGTCGCAGGCGTTGGCCGCGTTATCGTGATCATGGACCACACAAATAAACGCGGCGAGAGTAAACTTTTGCACACCTGCACCCTGCCTCTGACCGGCACCAAAGTGGTTGATGAAATCATCACAAATCTGGGCGTTTTCAAAGTGGTAGATGGCGGACTTAAGGTCCTCGAAATCGCTGACGGCGTCGATATGGACGAGATCCGCGAAAAAACCGAGGCAACGTTGGTAGCTTAAAACAACGACCCCTGCGTACCACCGCCAGAGTCTTTCACAGGCTTCGGGGGTTTCTTTTTCGCAGATTTACCATCACGCGTAACGTGCAAAACACCGTCCGTGAATTCCACCTCCAGCGCATCGCATTTTGCGGCGCGTTTGCGGCTGGTTACCACGGTGCCCTCGGCCCGCACCACCGCATATCCACGCGCCAACGTTTTGCGATAACTCAAGGTCTCCAGCGTCCGGCCCAGTGCAGTTAGCTGGCGTTGTGGTTCACGGATATTTCGTGCCAAAGCAGGTACCAGCCTTGCCGACCATGCGCTTACATCGCGGGATTTTCGCATGATATCCACCTTGAGCGCCCCGATATTCAACCGCTCAGCCCCCCGCGCCGCCAGTTGCGCGCGTTTACGGTGTGTCAGGTTTGACAACGCCATCGGCAAGCGCATGACCAGCCCGTCCAGCCTTTGCATCCGTTCCGCCAGCAGCCCCTCGCCCTTTGGCAAAGCACGCGCAACATCGCGCAGGCGCTGACGGCGTTGTTCCAACCCGCGCGCCAATGCGCGGCGGCGGCGTTCTTCCAGACCAGCCACATGCGCCGACAGATCAGCGCGCACCGGAACGGCCATTTCAGCAGCCGCCGTGGGTGTCGGTGCGCGTTTGTCGGACACATAATCTATCAATGTCGTATCGGTTTCATGGCCCACCGCCGAGATTAACGGGATCTTGCTGGCGAATGCCGCGCGCACCACCGCCTCTTCATTAAAACCCCATAAATCTTCAATCGAGCCGCCGCCCCGCGCCACGATCAACACGTCAGGGCGCGGCAACGCCCCCCCCGGTTTCATGGCGTTAAAACCCTTAATTGCCGCCACAACCTCAGGCGCGCATTTATCCCCCTGCACCACCACTGGCCAGATCAGAACCTTGCGCGGAAACCGATCCCGAAGGCGGTGCAAAATATCCTTGATCACCGCCCCGGATGGTGAGGTGATCACCCCGATTACGTCAGGCAAATAGGGTAGCGGCTGTTTTAGTTCAGCCTTAAACAACCCTTCGGCTGTTAACGCGGTTTTACGTTTTTCCAGCATCGTCATCAACGCACCAACCCCGGCAGGCGCGATATCCTCGATCACCATTTGATAGCGGCTTTGCCCGGGGAATGTGGTCAATTTCCCGGTGGCGACGACCTCCATCCCCTCTTCGGGCTGCACACGCAATCGCCCGGCGACCCCTTTCCAGATCACGCTCGCCAACACAGCGCGATCATCTTTCAGGTCCAGATAGAGATGCCCCGATGCAGGCCGCGAAACCCGCCCGACCTCGCCCCGTATTCGCACGTGGCTAAATTCGCCCTCGATCATGCGTTTGACAACGCCTGAAATCTCGGAAACCGAAAACTCCGGCGCATTTTGCCCTACGTCGGGCGTATCGATTAAATCGGACATGGTGTGCTTGCAAATATCATGCACCAACCTTAGAACGATCCGCAACAAAGGCCAAGAGAGGGCGGACAATGAATATCCTGATTTTAGGCAGTGGCGGGCGCGAACACGCACTTGCATGGGCCATCGCCCAAAACCCGAAATGCGATCAACTGTTCTGTGCGCCCGGAAACGCCGGCATAACAGAGGTCGCGCGCTGTGTGGCGATTAGCCCCAAAGATGGCGATCAGATCGTTGCGTTTTGCAGCGAGGAAAGCATTGATTTTGTCGTCATCGGTCCCGAAGATCCTTTGGCCGCCGGTATCGCCGATACATTGCGCGCGGCTGGTATTTTAACCTTTGGTCCCTCTGCGGCTGCGGCGCAACTGGAAAGTTCAAAAAATTTCACCAAGACGATTTGCGCCGCCTGCAACGCCCCGACTGCTGCTTATGCCCACTTCACTGACCCGGTTGCCGCCAAGGCATATTTGCAAAAAACCGGGGTTCCGATCGTGATCAAAGCCGACGGTCTGGCCGCTGGTAAAGGGGTGATTATCGCCATGGATATGGACACAGCCCTTGGGGCAATCGACGATATGTTTGGCGGTGCTTTTGGCACAAGCGGGACCGAAGTGGTGATCGAAGAATTCATGGAGGGCGAGGAAGCCTCGCTTTTCGTTCTATCCGACGGCACAAATATCCTGCCCATCGGCACCGCCCAAGACCACAAACGCGCCTTTGATGGCGATCTTGGCCCCAACACCGGCGGCATGGGGGCATACTCGCCCGCACCGGTGATGACAGAGGCGGTGACGAACAAAGCTTTGGAAGAAATCATCAAGCCCACAATTGCCGAAATGGCACGCCGTGGCACCCCGTTTGAGGGGGTTCTATACGCAGGTTTTATGATCAAGGACGGCCAGCCGCGCTTGGTAGAATACAACGTGCGTTGGGGGGATCCGGAAACACAGGTGATCATGATGCGCCTCGGGGCACAGGTTCTGGACGCGCTGCTGGCTTGCGCGAACGGGCAGTTGGAAACGGCCCGTATCAACTGGGCAAATGATCATGCATTAACGGTGGTTTATGCGACCAACGGCTATCCCGGTGAATACGAAAAGGGCAGTGCGATCGGTAACCTTGACGGCGTTAACGACGACCCTTTTGTCGAGATTTTTCATGCCGGCACGGCCAATATTGACGGGCAGATCGTGGCTAATGGCGGCCGGGTTCTGGCTGTTACAGCCCGTGGGGGCACCTTGCAAGAAGCCCAAGAGCGCGCCTATAAAATGACCGCGAAAATCAGCTGGCCCGACGGGTTTTATCGCAACGATATCGGTTGGCGGGCGCTAGCGACAGATTAGAGCGTCTTCAAAAGCTTGTGGGCCGCTATTTGGACCAATTGTAACAAACTCCGGCTGGCCATCAACCAAACGCGTCGCCACGATATACTGCCAGTCGGCACTGGCGGTAATGGTCTCTGCCAGACCGTTACAGACCCGCACCCCGCCAGAAATTTCGCCCATGCCAAAACGATGGTTGCTAAGGCCGGTTGCTTCGCCGATCTGGTGCAGCGCAGTGCCCTTAAGGCTCCAGAATTGCAGGATTTTTCCTAAATGCGGCGTTTCAACATAGGCCACATCAAGCACCCCGTCACCGTCAAAATCCGCTATCCCAACCGGGGCCAGCCAGCGGTGGGTGCGGCCAATGAATGGCGTGGCGGCAAGCTTGCCATCGCTGGTATATATGGCCAGTTGTGCGCCCAGATCAACGTCGGTTTCAACCACGATCACCTCGGCCAGACTGTCGCCGTTCATATCGGCCAGACGCGGTGCAATATCTTCAAAAACACGGTTTTTTGGCAAGATAATACGCGCAACAGAACCATCTGCGTGTGTTATTTCCAACGTAGAATATTCAAAGTCCCGCCCAAAAACACCGTGCATATACCGCGTGGTTTCCCCGGTATAGCGCGCCGCCACAATATCCCCATAGACAACGACCGGCAGCAGCGCCAAAATCATGGTCAGGGCACGGATCATATTTGCTTTTCAGGCAATTTCACGACCAACCCGTCGAGATCATCCGAAACTTTCAACTGACAGGTAAGACGCGAGCGCGCCGCATCCGGTTCCCAAGCGAAATCGAGCATATCGGCCTCCATGTCGTCCTTGGCCGGCAACTTTTCGACCCAGTCCGCATCAACATAAACGTGGCAAGTGGAACACGCACAAGCCCCGCCGCAATCCGCCTCGATGCCCGGCACGTTGTTGTCGCGCGCACCTTCCATGACGGTCAAGCCATTGGCGACCTCGATCACATGCGCGGTGCCATTGTGTTCAATATACGTAATTTTAGCCATACTCAGTCCTTTAGTTCAATTCTTCCTGTCAGTATCTAATACCAAGCCCCTCTCAGAACTAGCCCTCAGCCATATTTTTTTGCCTTTCACACAAAAGCGTTAACCAAACGTAAACAGATACTTTGAATTTTATACAAATCTATGCGAAATTTTCTAGGTTAGGTTTTTCGCACAGGAGCGGGCCATGTCAAAAGTCATTATCAAGGCGAGTAACGCCGGTTTTCATAATCTCTCACCGCTAGGGGCTGTTCTGGCGCCTAACGTCTTTCTTAAAACAGGCGTTAACGTTTACGGGCTGATTGCCTCGACTCCGCAAGGTTGGGAGAGCCGTGAAAGCGCGATGTATGATGATTTTGGCATTGATATTGTGGCGACAACCGCGAAAGTAGATAATCCCAAGCTTGGCATGCAGACCGAAATTACCGTCACCAAACTGGCATATTACCGCATGGTTGACGGGGAAAAAACCGTCATCGGCACGTTAGAATTGCCCGAACCGCTGATTATCACGGCAACTTACGATCAGATCGACGCGGATAATTTTGGCTGGACTGCCAACCTTGGCGCGGCACTAGAGGAACGTGTGCAAAATGAAGGGTTTGTCTTTGAAGGCGGCGAGGGTGACGATATTTTTATGCCACACCATACGATTTTGCCTTTTCGCGGGCACACCAAAATTCTGGGCAAAGAAGGCGATGATCAGCTGAGCGGAACCTTGGGCGATGACCGGATCATGGGCGGGCCGGGCGATGATACGATCTATGATCCCGACGGCAAAAACCAGATTTTTGGCGGCGGTGGGGATGATCTGATTGTGCTGGGGGATGGCTCGGACGGCAGCTATGTCTGGGGTGGTTCAGGCAATGACACCCTGATTTCCGGTGCGGGCAGTGATTATCTGGTCGGAGCCTCGGGCAAGGATACGCTGATTGGCGGGGCTGGGGACGATATTCTTGAAGGTCTGCGCGATACCGACACCCTTGATGGCGGGCGCGGCGCTGACACGTTGGACGGCGGTTTTGGCGATGATACGCTGACAGGTGGCTCTGGCGCAGACCAATTTATCTTCAATACGGCGCAATTTGGCCATGATATAATCACCGATTTTAGCAATGGTGAGGATATCATCATACTGCGGGGTATTTCAGAGATGAACGCGCTTGATATGGTGCAAACGGATCAGGGCGTTATGCTTAGCTGGGGCTATGATGATCGTAGTATTTTCTTGGAAAACACCGATATCAACACACTTAACGCCGATGATTTTC
>CAYSAZ010000108.1:0-7232 GCA_964429065.1 uncultured Rhodobacterales bacterium | reverse complement strand
GTAAAATTTCATGATTATACTTCCTGTTTATAAAACTACTAAACCGGTTTAGTAGAAAAGTATTAAGCAATGATTAGCCAACAAAATACGGGAAAATTTATAATATTGATAGAAATTCTTACATCCTGATTAAACTACTAAACCGGTTTAGTAGTTCACCAAAACCCGATCGGTTTGCATAAAAAGATTTAATTCAACGCCTTCAATTCCCGTCGCAAAATTTTACCCGTTGCAGTCATCGGTAGCGTATCAATAAATGCAATCTCACGTGGCACCACATGTGGTGATAGCCTATCCCGAACACGCCTTTTCAGTGCCATTTCCAACTCTTCAGAAGCAACCGCGCTCACAATATACGCCTTAATAATCTCGGTGCGCACAGGGTCCGGCACGCCAATCACCGCCGCCATGGTTACATCAGGATGCGCCATCAGGCATTCTTCAATCTCCGTAGGACCAACCCGATATCCCGATGTTGTGATCACATCATCCGTGCGGGCGGAAAAATAGAAATACCCCTCCTCATCCATCACCCCTTCGTCACCTGTAAGCATCCAGTTTTTGTAAAACTTCTCGGCCGTTTTATCAGGGGCACGCCAATATTTCAGAAACATTGCCGGATTAGGTCGGCGCACCACGATCTCACCTATTTCACCAAACGGCAGAGGATTTCCCGCTGGATCAAGGATCGCCACCGTATGTCCAGGCACCGCTTTACCCATAGAACCGGGGCGCGGTGAAAGGATTTCGCTGGAGTTCCCCAACACCAGATTACATTCCGTCTGGCCGTAAAATTCATTAATCGTAGTGCCCAGAATCCGCCTGCCCCAATCCAGCAACTCACTGCCTAATGCCTCACCACCCGAACCAACGCTACGAAGGTTCAACGGCGCAGGCTCGGGGGCCTGGCGCATTAATTTCAATGCCGTGGGGGGCAAAAATACATTACGCACACCCAATTCCCGCATCAGCCAAAACGCATGTTCTGGATCAAATTTCCCCATACGATGCGCGATCAGCGGCACCCCGTAATAAAGGGCGGGCATCATCACGTTCATCAGCCCCCCCATCCAGGCCCAATCGGCTGGTGTCCACAGACAATCACCCTTTTGGGGCAGGAAATTGTGGTGCGTCTCAATGCCCGGCAGATGCCCAAGCAGCACCCGATGCCCATGCAGCGCGCCTTTTGGCGGGCCGGTTGTCCCCGAGGTGTAGCTGATAAACGCCGGATCATCCGGCCCGGTTTCAGCCATGCCACATACATCCGAGGCTTTCTCAAGTTCTTGCCAAAAACCATGCACGCCTACCGCAGGACCATCGATTGATGAATATCGTTTTTAATTCCGGTAAATCATCGCGAATATTCATTAATTTCATTAGGTTATCATGATTTGTTACTACGGCTTTTGCGCCTGAATTTTGCAAACGATACCGTAACCCGTCTTCGCCAAATAATGTAAATAGCGGCACGACGATCGCGCCCAGTTTATAGCACGCCAGATGGGTCAAAACCGTCTCTGGGGCCTGTGGCAGCAACACAGCACAGCGATCTTTGCGCCCAATTCCATAAGCCGCCAGTGTATTTGCCAGCCGAGAGGATCCCCGCGACAGATCACGATAACTATAATCCTGCCACCCCCCGGCTGCATCAAGATAGGTTAGCGCCCGCTGCTCTGGTGCACGGCGCGCCCAAGCTTCGCATATTTGTTCGGCGATATTATAGGTTCGGGGTTGGGGCCAGATGAAATTCGCCCGCATTTCCGTCCAATTACCCGCTTTTTTGATCAAATTTTTGATTAATATGCCCCCGTCTACATTACAATTTAACCACTTGGCTCAAGAAGCCAAGGAAAAGCTTGTAACCGGCTGCGTAGGGGCATAGTTTCTCGGTGAACGACAGGAATACCCATGCAAAACGCTCCAAAACTGATCGATCCGTTCGCGCGCGCTGTTACCTACCTGCGGGTCTCGGTAACAGATCGTTGTGATCTGCGCTGTTTTTACTGCATGTCTGAAAACATGACATTTTTACCTAAAAAAGACCTGCTCAGCCTTGAAGAACTCGATCGCATATGCAGCACTTTCATTGATATGGGCGTAGAAAAACTGCGGATCACGGGCGGGGAACCTTTGGTGCGGCGCGGGATTATGACGTTTTTTAATGCCATATCACGCCACCTTGCCAGCGGCGCGTTGCAGGAACTGACTTTGACCACAAACGCCACGCAATTGCACAGGTTTGCCCAGCCGCTGGTTGATGCAGGCGTGCAACGGATTAATGTCTCGCTTGATACGTTAAATGTCGAAAAATTCAAAAAAATTGCCCGTTGGGGGCGGTTTCAGCAGGTCATGGACGGGATTGATGCCGCCGACAAAGCTGGCCTGAAAATCAAAATCAACGCCGTAGCCCTGAAAGGCACGAATGACGATGAAATCCACGATATGGTCGCTTGGTGTGGCACGCGCGGCTTTGATCTGACTTTTATCGAGGTCATGCCCATGGGCGATATGGGGGACACTGATCGCCTTGATCAATATTGGCCGCTTTCAGACGTGCGGGCAGAACTGGCGCAGCGCTGGACACTTAAGGATATTGCGCTCAACACAGGTGGCCCGGCAAATTATGTTGAAATCGCACAAACCGGCGGGCGCGTCGGGTTTATCACCCCGCTTACCCATAATTTTTGCGAGAGCTGCAATCGGGTACGCCTGACCTGCACCGGACAGTTATACATGTGCCTTGGCCAAGAGGATGAGGCTGACCTGCGCGCTGCTTTGCGCAATGATGCCGACAACGATACCCCCCTGCGCACGGCGATCACACAAGCAATCGCCCGCAAACCCAAAGGCCATGATTTCGACTATTCGCGCCAGAATATCCAGGGCCAAATGTCACGCCATATGAGCCACACCGGCGGCTAAACGAAAAAGGCCGCACAAAACAGCACGGCCCTTTGCATAATTTCAAATCACATTACCCGCCGTAATTCAACTTCCAACCGGCGTAGATGTTATATACCGTATCACTTCCACCACTTGGGAACAAAGCGGCTACACCAACATAACCGTGGTCCATAAAGCTATATTCAACTCCGGCTGCCGCAAACGTATAACTCATGATTGCCTCTATATCAATATATTCAAGGGTTAGGTTAACATTATCGAACGGCGTATAATCCGCCCCAATCGCATAGTAGGTCTCATCGGAAAAATTTGTAACCACTAGCTGAGCACCAAATTGCCCGAAATCGGCCTCAAATGATCCGGTATATTTATATTCCGAACTTGATCCCAAGTTATAATACTCCACACCAAGGGCAACCGTATAATAATCTGCAAAGGCATATCGCCCGGATGCAGAAACAGAATACCTATTCCCCTGAAAAGCATGATAGGAAAGACCATATTCAATATCCCCGGCATGCCCATCAAAGCGCGCGCCATATTCATAATAATCAGCCCCTGTATCCAAAATCACAATGTTTGTGACACTTTTTAATACGTACCCAGGAACTGATGCAAACCGTTTTGATCCGCCAAAATGTACTTCTGCAATGTGATCATCGCTCACAGCACCGGGTTTACCTACGGATATGCGCCCAAAAGAGCTGTCATAGAAAACCGAACCCAAAATCACCGGATCAAGAGATAACCCGTCTGTTTCAAGCAAAAAAAGATCAAGTTCAAACCCGATCGGCATGCTGCCTGCATCCGCACCACTGTAGCCCAGTGTAATGTCGGCCCCATAAACGAATTCTTCGTTCCCGGAGAATATAAGATATTCCCCTTGCACATAACCATCCATATAAAAACCCGCAGGCATGGATTGTGCATTTGCAGCCCCGAGTGTCATAAGCAATGCTGGCAGTACGCCCAATTTCTTTAACATAACAGATATTCCTTTTGTAAAATACTAACCTAAAGTAGCCTTGTTTTTAGTATAGAGCCTTATATTTTATTGACCATAGAGCAAGACTCGGAATGCCCTTGGTGTGGCGGAAAAACACCGGTTTATGTAAAGCATTGATTTAATAAGGCGTTTCTAGTTTTTAGCGCCACGCCACCAAGTCATGTGTGCAAATATTACAGTGCTGCAACATTTTGTGCAAAACCGAATTCTTGAAATTTCCCTGAATATTAAGCAAAACCACCCAAATTTTCAAATTTTGCCCAGGCAGAAATGGTGGGCGACCCTGGAATCGAACCAGGCGTGAGTCGCCTCGAGGGAGTTACAGTCCCCTGCCACACCTTGCGGCCTGTCGCCCCAACATTTCTGAAGCGGTGAATAGTCGTCCAATTGGGTCGCGTCAACATGAAAACACAAATTCCACCCCTTTGTGCTCCGTGTGATGCGCGCCCATGCCAAAGCTTGCAAAATGCCGGGGGGCATGGCAATGCTCATGCCTTGGCAGACAGGATTGATCATGGCCCCGCGCAATAAAAAGAAACCCGCCTGGATTATTGAAAAAGAACGCGCGCGTGCAGCGGGTGCGGCGCAAACGGTCTGGTTGTTTGGCATCCATGCGGTGCGCGATGCCCTTGAAAACCCCATGCGTGAAAAACTGCGTCTGGTTGTGACCAAAAATGCCGCCGACCGGCTCGATGGCGCCATCCTTGCCGCGCAAAAATCCTGCGGTCTTAGCCCCGAGGTGGTGGAGCCGCGCGCATTCAACCTGCCGCTTGATCCCCAATCGGTGCATCAGGGGGCCGCACTTGAGGTCAAGCCGCTGGATTGGGGGGGCGTATCTGAAATATGTGCCCCGCGCAACGAACCGCCGTTGGTGTTGCTGCTTGATCGGGTAAGTGACCCCCATAATGTCGGCGCGCTTTTACGTTCAGCCGAAGTTTTTGGCGCGCGCGCGCTTATTGCGCCTTATCGGCACTCGGCACCAGAAACCGGCGCGCTGGCCAAAACCGCCTCTGGGGCGCTGGAACGCCAGCCATATTTGCGGGTGAAAAACCTAGCCAAAGCCATGAACAGCCTGCGTGAAATGGGATATTTCATCATCGGTCTGGACGGTGAGGCCGATATGACCCTTGAAAAAGCCCTGTCTGATCTGCCAAATGCCCCCATTGCCCTCGCCCTTGGCGCCGAGGGGCCGGGCCTGCGCGATTTGACCAAAGAGACCTGCCACCGACTGGCGAAAATCCCGTTTGCAGGTGAATTTGGCTCCCTCAATGTTTCCAATGCAGGGGCCGTGTCGCTTTATGCGGCAAACCAGTGGAAGAGCCGTTTTTAGGCGAAAACTGGCCGTTGCGTTCACAATATCCTGAACACCCCTTCAAATCTGTGCTTATGCATCTACCTATATATTGTAACAGGGCCGGAACACCCTGTTTCATTTCACTGTCCCTCGTTCCGTACCTGCGCCCGGATTATTCCGGGCGCTTTTTTATTTCGCATAGATCCATTGCACCTTTGGCCCCAAAAAACCGCCCTCGTTAATTTTCAGTTGCCCCGGCGTGCAAGCAAACCGGCGTTTGGTAGTGCGCGAGATTTTGGGGCCGAGATATTCATCCATAATAACCCTGTCACGGCCTCCACTTGGTGATGTCAGCTGGAAATCAATATTTATATCCCGCGTGCGAACGTAACATTGTTCCAGCTTATTGCCGTTGATTGACCAGGTGCCATGCTGTTCAAAGTTAAATTGCACATCCGCCCTCGAAACCTTGCCACTTGGTGAAATCACTTCCATATGCCCGGCATCATCTGCACCAAGTGTAAACGTTCCATCCCTGTTCAGGGTCAAAAACCCGTCGATATCGGGGTAATCGATGTTTTGCATACTGGGCACGCGCGCTAGAGCCTTGCCTATCTGCGCGCCGTACCCGCCGCCTGTCAAATGCCATTCCCCGACCAGACAGGCCGCAGGACCATCGCTGTAATTGACGGCCACACATTGGCTGCACGGTTCTTTTTTAATGTCGATGCTAACCCGAAAACCTTGTGGTCCTGTAGCACCATCAACAAGGCTATATTCAAAATCCCCTTCAGAATCCGCACGTACTTCGGGGGGAATAGTTTCCCATGTTTCACCGGGATGGCGTTGCATCTGGTAGCGCCCGCTCAGTTCGGACTCCTCCAGCGTCCAAACCCCGCATTCAAATTTTATCCGCACACGAAACAGCACGAAACGTTCTGCTGACAGCTCTATTTCCTGATTATGGGATATTTCGTAATAATCCCCGATAAACGGATTGGACGCAATCGCACCCCCACCCGGTTGGTTGATTTTCCGGTCCGTATAGTCCTTGGAAAATTGCAAAAACGCCGCCTCATCAAGCACCCGCGCCAAGGCGTCATTTTGCGCACCGCCGCCCGTTGGCATAGCACCGATCAAACCGATCACAGCCCCCGCACCATGTTGCTGGCTATACCACCAGAAAAACACAACGCTGTCGTCCTCCATGCTTGTTAATGGCGTCTCGGGCGAGGTCGCATCAAACATAGCTGTCAAGCCGTCAGATTTGTCGCTGCCCGGATAGGCAAGGCTCGCAAACCATTCAGCACTGCCCTCGGCCCACCATTTGGCCCCGGCTGATCTGTTTTGTTCGGCAAAGTTGAAATTTTGCACACAGTGGAAAAATTCATGGGCCAGAACATAAGAAATATCCGCGTTTAATGCCATGGGAAAGGCCGCGATATTGCATATATGATCCCGCAGGCCGCGCGCCGTAATCGCCTCTGGTGTGCCCAGATCGAGGGCCGGGTTTATATCATCGGATGACAGATATACCGCAACCGGATCAGACCCGAGCGCCCCTAGCCCCTCAAGCGTATTGCCCGCGCGGATCAACCCTGCCTCAATGGCCGCCACACGCACCAGATTGGCGTCCGCAGGCCCAAAAACCCCCGCCGATACCGGTCCCTGCCCCGTGGCAATATCAAAGCGCGCCAGCTCGACGCAATCCCCAAGAGGTGCTGCCCCCAGATATTCCAGATCATCCAAGCCAGGGCAGGCACTGGCCCGCGTAGCCAAAACCGACATTCCCAACAATATCATACCTAAAATAGCTGCGTTATTGCGCATTATCCTCTCCTGTGGTTAGCATCCAATAATACCGCCCCTCGCATGCAATAAACAAGGTTGCTAGAATGGAAACCACGTACCCTGACCAATTTTTACACGATATTCTTACCCAAACCAAAACCATCGCAATTGTCGGCGCTTCCAGCAATCCAGCCCGCCCATCTTATAAAGTTGCGCGATATTTGCAAGAAAACGGGT
>CAYSAZ010000107.1:0-7385 GCA_964429065.1 uncultured Rhodobacterales bacterium | reverse complement strand
CCGGTTTTTTTGTCCGCGGACCCAGCGATTAATAACCAATATGCAACAATGGCAATGTGCGGCTTAAAAGTGGTTCAGGTGGATAAGGGAAACTGGATCGGCATCATAAGCAACTTTGATAGATGCGGCTTGTGCTCCAAGTGCGACAGCACCTGCAAAAATACAAGCCGTAGCAAGTGTTCCAAAAACTTTCATTTCTTCCTCCCAAGGATATTGAATGACGTTTCATTACATTGGTAGGATTTTGACATCTAATGCTAATTGTGAATAGCCCATGCAGTTAATGCATTACCCTCACTGCCCATGAACCTCGCGCTCAATTGCGTCACTAATTGCACCGCTTTCTGTCAAAATATTTTGCAAATCAGCCAAGGTCCAATCCGCCTCCGAAGTTGTCGTATGCGAGTTGGGTAATTCAATATTTCCGGTGGTTTTCACTAGATATTTATCGCGGATGGCACGCGCTGCAGTATCCGTTTTGGCTGCGACGACCCAATCGCCAAAATACCATACAGGTTGGGCAATGGCCAGTTTTGGATCTTCAAATTGCTCCAACTCATTTAACCCGGCCTCAAACTTTCCTTGCGACAAAAACGATTCAACACGGTAGATTCTTGCGGCATCTCCGGGAATATTTTCAAGTAGATTGAGCGCGCCCTTGGCATCAAACATAGACAGGTTTGCCTTTGCGCTTATCAATATTCCGTCCGGGACATGACGGTGAATGAGAGGGGCTTGCATATCCAATGCAAAATTTGGCAAGCTTATTGACAGTAGCACCTCACTGATTTTTATGCGCAGTGCATCACCATCAGAATCTGTGCTGATAAAGTGTTGATTTTTATGAATAATTTCTGCATAATCATCTGCCGGTACTTCTTTGGAGGATAAATCCATAAGAATACCCCGTGCAACATTATGAAATTCAACTGTATGTTGTGGATCCGTATGTATCTCACGATCCAAAATCACCAGCGCTGCTTTAGGGTCGGAATATTTTGCTGTCAGAAGTGTTTCCAGACGCCTTAAATTAGCGCCGGTAGGGGTGCCACGGCCTGCATTTGCAGCGGCACTCAAGTCAAAGATAATGCCCTTTGATTCTGGCAAGTCATGCACAAGCATTATATCCGCCAGACTGATCAAAGCCGCATTCGACACGGTGCTTTTTTCTATGGCAAGCGCATGATAAATTGCAGCTGCTGCCATAAAGTCACCCTTTTCGCGCGCCAGATTCGCCCGCGAAAGCTTATGTGCGCTGCCATGATCGCCCGGCGCGCGTTCCAGAATATCTGTGACAAGTTCGGAATCTTCTTTCAAGCCATGATCAAGGAATGCCATTGCCAATCTTGGCCCTAGAGTTCTGCGCAAATCTGCGGGCAAGGTTGCAAAATATTCTATGATTGAGGCACTCTTTTCAACTTCAAAATGCATTGGTTCATGCTCTGTGATCAAGGCCCACAGCCCTTCCGCACCACCGCAATTAACCTGAAATATTTCAACGATATCTTCACCAAGCGCGCTGCCATCAACAACGATCGCCATGATGCGTAAAATTTCATAATCCGACATCTGTTGTTGATAACCCTTTAGATATATCTTTGCTTCTGCCCCAAATCCATATCGTACATATAGCCGAATTAACTGATGCAGTTTATCGATATCGATTGCGTCAAGATCAGGTATCATCTTTATACGAATTGCCGATAATTCCTGCGTAAAGTTGCTGCCATCACCCCATGACGCAATGTCCAAACTTGCCCTAGAAAGGCAATTGGGATCTGTATCATCATGTGTTTTTGAGCGCGCCGCATCACGATCATATACGGATTGAATGCTAACCTGTTTATCATCAATCGGTTCTATAGGATGCTCTACAACCACTTCTTGTGCTGCAACTTCTTCAGGTAATTCATAAACTATTTCTGCGGCACTTGAGATTTCTACATCTATTATATCGGGAATCGGTTCTGAAATATCGAGCAAACCCTGCTCTGCGGCCAATGTTAACTGCTCCAACAACTTCATGCGGGCCAATTCTATTGTTTCTGCAAGCTCTGCATCTATCGGTGCCGTTTCTTTGGGTGATTCAGGTTCCGGATCATGATCGTCAACAACATCCGTTTGCGCAATTTCCGGCAGATTATCGGGTAAAAATGCCGTTTCCATGCCAGCCGGCTCGGGAATTTCGTTTGGATCAGGGAAAGCATTTTCCTGTGTTTTACCAAAGTATCTAGGTGCCTTGGGGGTTTTTGTATCAACCACAAAAGACGGCATGAATACCATATCATTGGCAGCAACATGGGCAAGTTGTGGCGCGCCTCTTCCTCGGTTTTCCGACCTGACCGGTTCTTGTGTTGATGTTCCTTGCGGGTCAAGAATATCAACGACAATATACGCTTCAAGATAACCAAATGCACGGGCTACACATTCACAGCCAAAATCCATTTTGAATTTCGTGGCCACGTCCGTTTGACTGGAGCTGACCTTTTCCAACCGGTCTTTTGCGATCCGGGTGAATATATTTGCACTATTGAAACGAATATCCGGTTTCGAGATTACCAACTCTGCTGTTGTATTGTTCGTGTTTAATACCCAAGGAGCATCGGGGGATATTTTAAAAACCAGCCGCGTATAACCGTCATGCTCGCCTGAAGTAATCAGAACCACTTCGGATCGCGCGCCGCTTGCTAGTGCCAAAAATATACAGAAAATAATGGCAAACCAGTTCATGCGGCCAGACTTTGTTTTGTGTCTTTTAGCGCCTGTTCTAGATCATCAAAACTGGGGCGCATCGAGCCGGGCGCATTTTGACGGCCGACTTCGATACATATATTGGGCGAATGGCTATGAAGGCTGGCGACCAGAATTTCGCGGATAAGATAATAAAAACTTTGCTCTTCATTTATCACAGCCTCAACTTTGTTGGCAAAAGGCCCAACCAGGCCGTATGCAAGGAAAACCCCCAGAAACGTTCCAACCAACGCGCCACCGATCATGCCGCCCAGAATTGCCGGTGGCTGATCGATCGAGGCCATAGTTTTAATCACCCCGAGCACCGCCGCAACAATTCCAAGTGCAGGCAAACCATCCGCCATTGTTGTTAACGCATGACTGGAATGCAACGCATGTTCCAGATTTGCTTCGATGCGTTTTTCCAGAACCTCTTCGACCTGATGGGGATCATCGTAATTCATTGAGGCTGAACGTAGCGTGTCACAGATAAGTTCCACGGCTTCGCGATCTTTCTGGATACGCGGGTACGCCCCAAACACCGAAGATTCCGCTGGGTTTTCAATATGGGGTTCAATATCCGCCGGATTTTTACGCCCGATCCTGATCAGGCTAAATAAAAGACACATCAGATCCTGATAATCCTGCTGCTTCCATTTCGGGCTTTTAAAAACTTTTCCAACATCTTTCAGGGTGTGAATGATCGTCGGTAGATCATTACCGATTGCAAACGCACCAATAGCAGCGCCGCCGATGATCATCATTTCATATGGCAGGGAATGGTAGATGATATCCATATGTCCACCGGCCAGCGTATAGCCCCCGAAAACCATTACAAAGATGATAATAATTCCAGCAATTCCAACCATTTTTCCAACCTTGTAAAATTACGTACCTTGCAAAAACAGTATTTCATCAATCTAGTTAACAACTGTCTAAAAAAACCAACTATTCTGTCGGGGCGCGTGCATTTCGCCCAGCCATGATGACGCTGACAGAATAGGCAAGCTCTGCAGGCATCTCTGATAAAATTCCAGCAGCAGATTCTGGCTTCATGCGAGACAAAAACCCGGCAGCAAAGCTCATTTCCATAGTCTCAAATATCTGCGCTGCATTCTTTGGCTTCATTTTTTCATAAACTTCCGTCAGTCTTGCAACGTCATTTTCTGCCGCGCTATCGGCAATTGCCAGTGTGCTCGCCAGTTTTGCCTCTGCAGCTTTAAGGGTTGCCAGCTGTGTAGCGATTCGTTTTTCAACGATATCCAGTATCTCGCGACGTTCTGTAATTTCGGTTTCGCGCTGCAAAAGCTGCATTTGCCTCTCTTTGATAAACGCCAAAAGACTGCCCTGATCCTCAAGGGGCGCGCAGGCCATCTGCGTATCCAGGATGATTTCATCCGATACAGGCGTTTCTGATGCAATTGCCATGCCCTGCGTGCCGATACGAATACTGGCCGATGCAAAAAAGCACAGCATTATCAGCATCATAGGCCCGGGCACATATTTCCGTTTACCTTGCATGTTATTTCCCTTTCACGACCCTGCGCGCCCGCTTGGGCTTAGGCTTTACGGCCACATCTTCAGAATTTTCATGTAAAGTTGCCAGCAGTAGCTCCAACCGGCCTGCGGCGATTTCAGCGCGTGCCGTCATTGTCACCAGTTCTTTTGCCGAAGAGCCTGATATCTTTTTCGCCGCATCGACGGATACCCGCATCTCATCCACCTGATGCGACAGCGTGGTTATCGCACCACCCAATCCGGTATCCAAATCTGTAAGTGCCCTGACACGGCGCGCCAGAATATAACAGTAAAACGCCGCTGCCATTGTCCCGGCCAGCAACAAGCCATTTGCAATAAGTTCCATAATTAACCTTTCTAGTTAAGTACAAATTCTGTAATCAGCAGGTCTTTGACCTTGCCTTCACCAACGACAACCTGAACCCGGCGTAACATCTGTGCGCGCAAACGGTTCATCGAAGCTGGGTCTTCAAGTTCGGTTTCGGAAATCGCCCGCAGATAAGTATTCAGCACATCAAGTATTCTTGGGGTCAGATGTTCAACATCTGCTGTTGCGGCTGGATATACCTCCAGATGCGCGCGAAATCGCAAATGCCGCGAGGTCGCATATTTTCCCAACGTGATAATCAGGGGCTCAAGCGCAATGAACGCCACGTCTGATGACGCAACCATAGTTCCACTGCCGCCATCAGAACTGGCCCCGTGCCCGTCATCCGAGGCTGATTCGTGTCCCGAATCAGTTTTCGGACCCAAAATCATCCCGGAATAGGTCGCGTAGAACCCGCCTCCTCCCAACACCAGCGCGCCTATTATCCCTATTAATAAGCCTTTTTTGCCCTTCTTAGGAGCTTCTTCTTCACCATTTTTTATATCAGCGTCAGACATTCTTGCCTCAATCAATAAATACTTCTCATGCCCTTTAGTAATCCACCGAGCACTAACCAATTATTAAGGCTCATGGGTTCTTGTGCATAAAAGGAACCACCGCCAGAACGGCGCTGGGGTATATAAAGGGTCTTTCGTGAGACAACTACTGATTTCATGGAACATGCTGCCGGCACAGAAGCAAATCGTTGCTGTGCTAAGCATTATTGCCATTCTAGTGACAATCGTCGGGCTAGGCAGACTGGCAAGCACACCGAATATGGCGCTGCTGTATTCCGGACTTGATTCGAAAACCTCCGGTGAGATCGTCGCTTCGCTGGAACAAAAATCCATCGCGTTTGAGATTCGCGGGGACGCTATATATATAGATTCCTCTGAAAGAGACCGCGCGCGCCTGTCGCTTGCCAGCGAAGGTCTGCCCTCAAACGGGATCGCGGGGTATGAATTGCTAGATGGTCTGTCGGGGTTTGGCACCACGTCGCAAATGTTTGATGCCGCCTACTGGCGTGCCAAAGAGGGTGAGCTGGCGCGCACAATTCTGGCATCGGCGCGTATAAGCATGGCCCGTGTGCATATCGCTAACGCGGTTAAACGGCCCTTTGATCGTGGGGCGCAACCCTCTGCCTCGGTAACGGTTTCCGGGCGTAACGGGGTGATTGATACAGGTCAGGCACAAGCGATTCGTCATTTGGTCGCCGCGGCGGTTTCCGGCCTTTCCCCCGAACAAGTCGCCGTAATTGATTCCGAATACGGCGTGATCCTGGAACCCGGTGAAAAAGCCGCACTAATGGGAAATACGGGCAATCTGGATGCACGTGCACAGGAATTGCGCGCAAATGTCGAACGCCTGCTCTCGGCGCGTGTTGGTCAGGGCAATGTTATTGTTGAGGTTATGGTCGAAGCCAGTAGCATCAGCGAAGTTACGACCGAGCGCATTATTGATCCCGATGGCTCGGTTCCCATTAGTTCTGACAGCGAAAACAGCACCGAAAGCAGCACAGGCGGAGCAGGCGGGGCGGTAACCGTTTCCTCAAATCTACCTGACACTGGCGATGCAAGTGGCGGGCAGGATAGTCGAAACCAGACAACAACGCGCGAACGTGTGAATTACGAAATCTCGGAAACGGTGCGGGAACGCACCAGCCTGCCCGGTGATATCGCCCGTCTTAGCGTCGCCGTTTTGGTGAATGGTGAATATACGCAGGCCGCTGATGGCACAGAAACCTATACGCCGCGCACTGAGGACGAGGTCAAAGCGTTTCAGGCGCTGGTCCAATCTGCCGTTGGGTTTAATGCTGAACGCGGGGATGTGGTGACAATTGAAACCATGCAATTCCCGCAGGTCACCCCTTTGGGCACGGCAGCGACGGCGAGCATATTTTCGGGCTTTTTAATAAATGTCCCGCTTGTTATCCAGATGTTTATTCTAGCGGCTGTTGCCTTGGTTTTGGGTATGTTTGTTGTCAAACCGATCTTGACCAACCCCACACCACAACTGGCGCAATTGCCATTAAATTCGTTGGAAGGCGTGAATGCTGATCCAAATCTGATCAACGCAACTGCCGTAGAGGCAGGCAATATCCGCCCCGCGATTGAGAATAAAACCAAAGATCCGGTTGAAATATTGCGCGAAACTATTGCCCAGCGAGCCGACGATTCCAGCCATCTTTTGCGCAATTGGATCGAATCTGATTCCTCTGATAAACAGGAGCCAGTTACCTAATGTCTGCTATTCGTCTTGAAAAATTTATCCACCCCGTGCGCTTAGATACGGGCGCGCGCCTGATTAGCCATGATGAAATTGAGGCCCTTAAACGTGAGGCGTTTGAGGCCGGTATCCGCGAGGGTGCCGACGCTGCTTCAGAGGCATTTTCCTCAGAACAATCCCGCAGCCTGTCCTACATTCAAGAAATGATTGGAGATGCTTTTATCGCCCGTGAAGAAGCCCATCGCGCCGCGTTAACCTCGTTTCACCCACTGCTGACATCGCTTGTTGAAACACTGGCCCCGGCTCTTGGTCGTGCGGGGCTATCCTATGAAATCGCCGAAATCGTTGCGCATTACGCCCAAAGCCGCCCCGAAGATCACCTCAATATTTTTGTCCCCGAAGGCATGGCCAAAGAAGTAAGCAAAATACTTGAGAATCCATCTGATAAAATATCCGTGGCTGAGGATTCAACCCTAGACCCAGAGGGTGCGCGCATTGAATGGAAGGACGGGTTTGACGTGATTGATCTGTCTGCCAGCGCCAA
>CAYSAZ010000106.1:0-7425 GCA_964429065.1 uncultured Rhodobacterales bacterium | reverse complement strand
CAATAACAACCGTTGCCCGTTTCAGGCGTTCGCGCAGCACATTACCGGCCTTGCGATTGAATTCAACATCCATGGTACCGGGCATACCTTCATCAATCAGATAAATGTCAAAATCGAGCGCCAGCAGCAACGCAAATGTAAACCGCTGTTTCATACCCGAAGAATAGGTATTCACCGGCATTTCAAAATATTCTTCTAAACTGGCCAGATAGCGGCAAAAAGCCTCAACATAATCCGGGTCAAGGCCATAGAGACGTGCAATAAAACGTGCGTTTTCCGCCGCCGTATGTGCCGGATTAACCCCGCCCATAAACCCCAGTGGAAACGAGATTCGCGAGGTGCGGAAAATATCCCCTTCATCGGGTTTTTCCAGCCCCGCCATCATATTGATGATCGTGGTTTTTCCGGTCCCATTGGGCGCAAGTATGCCCAAGGAACGGCCAAGTTCAATCCGAAAACTGGCCTGATCCAGAATAACCTTGCGGTTAGTGCCTGTCCAAAAGGACTTGCTGACATTGCGGAATTCGATCATATGCTTCGCATTTTTCTTTGTGTTTCCTGGCCAAAATAGTCTGTATCGCTTTACAGCACAAGATTACGGCAATATTGGTTCACAAATTGCAAACACGCAGGATTTTGTGCCATGCGCATCCTCAGTGCTTTTTGTCCACTCTAAATATACGCCCGGCGATAAATGCAAGTATGGCCGCTGAAAAGCTGAACAGCGCCCCCATTTTCGCCGCATCCTGCACTATCCCCGGCTGAAAGGCGACCGAAGCAATAAACAGTGAAACTGTGAAACCGATCGCTGCAACGCAGCCTAGTACAAACAAATCTGAATTTTTCATACCCTCAGGCAAGCCAAGACGCATCGGTCCGGCTGCAATTGTGCCCAGCAACCAGATGCCCAAAGGTTTACCGATCAGCAAGCCGGCCAGCACCAGCCAGGTGGCATCGCCAATGGCGTTAAACAGCACACCGGCATTCATAAGACCAAAGAAAAACAGGATGATTTCCACCGGGGTTTTCAAGAGGTGTTCTATGTGGTTCAGCAGGTCGGTCAGATGGCGCTCGGCTTCGGCAAAAATCCCGAATGCGCGGTCGGCGTGCGGAATGGTCAACACAATCGGCAGCAGGCCAAGCGCGGGATGGATGCCCGATTCCTGAAAGCCATACCAGCTAAGCGCTGCGGCCAAAAGATAGGGCCAAAAGCCCAGCTTTTTACGTACCCAGGTCGAAACCGGCCGATCCTGATTGCCTTTATCCAGCTTGCGCGGCAGACGGTTTGCCAGAAAATACACTCCAAGCGTCGCTGCAGCAGAAAGCCCCAGCCATTCAATCGCCAGCTCGCTGGAAGGATAGAAAATCGCCAGAATAATCAGCCCGGCCGCATCATCGGCAATCGCCAGCAGCAGCAAAAACCGCACCGCCGGATGCCCTGCCCCGAAAATCATCCGCCCGACAAGATAGGAAAACGCAATGTCCGTCGCTGTCGGGATCGCCCAGCCATTGGCCACCGCATTATAGGTGTCAGACCCCATCAACAGCGCCAGCCCCAGATAAACCGCAATCGGGCCAAACATGCCGCCAACCGTGGCAATAAGCGGCGTCATCGCCTTTTTGCCGCGCAACGAGCCATCCTTAAGGATCACCGCCTCCCAGACCTCTTTGCCAGCCATCGCAAAGAAAAACGCCATCAGCACATCGTTGATCAGATATTGCAGGGTCAGGGTTCTGTGCACATGGCCCTCAGCATCTATATGCGGGTGGCCAATGAAAGAATTCTCAAGGATTTCAAATTCAATGAAGGCTACGTAAGATTCGTAATTCAGATTGGCCCAAACCAGCGCGATTAACGCGCCCATAATCAGCAATGCTGAATATTGCACCAAAAAACCCCAGACACGATACATATGCGCTCTCCATTCATCCGTTCTGCGCTACATAAGCTATGTTCCACGCCCCTGCAATGATCAGCGTACACCTAATTGTATATATCCGCTTGTCATTTTTGCCCCGCACAGTATGCAGGCGTTATTATGCTGACACCACTTGATCTTGCCCATCGCGCAATGGAGGCCGCGCCTAACGATGAAACCGCGCGCTTGCAGTTTTATGCCCGTATTATTGAGGCTGAGATGTTTTTGCTGCTGGCCGAGGAAGTTCAAGCGGATATTGTCAAACCGCTGATTTTCAACCTTTCCGAAGGGGATTTCGCGCTGGTTTTTGACCGTGAAGCACGTCTGGCCGATTTCATCGATGTACCCACGCCGTTTGTTGCCCTGTCCGGGCGGCGCCTTATAGAGCTGATCAAAAGCAAAGACATCGGGATCGGCTTAAATCTGAACGGCGCGCCTTCCTCTATGCTGTTGCCGGTGCCGGTTGTTGGCTGGTTGCAAGGCATGCTGAAAGAAAGCCCACAGGAAATGCAGGCCACACCTGAGGGTTTTCATGCACCAAAAGGCCTGCCTGAAGCGCTGCTTAAGGCGCTTGATGGCAGGTTGGCAAATATGTCCGGTGTGGTGCACAGCGCCTATCTGGTCGGGGTGAAATACAAAGACGGGGCGCAGGGGCATATGCTGGCTTTGATCGATGTGCCCGCGCCTGCCCGCCCCGCTGTAAGCGCCGCCATATCCGAGGCCCTGCATTTCAGTGGCATCATCGCCGGACAGCTTGATATCACGTTTCTTGACCTTGCAGATAAACATATCGCGCCCCTGAAACAGGTCGGGCTGGGTTTTGAAATTCCGGCCGTGATCCTGCCCAAAGAAATGACGCCGGTTGCGCCGGGCATGGATCCCGATAAGCCGCCAAAATTGCGCTGATCAATGTGTTAATCAGGCCCTGCTTAGCGATTTCAGCATGTCTTTTTTAACCGATAGCATAATTTCACGCCCCAGTTCGCCGCGCAACTGTTCCTGCACCACTTCGCGTACCATATCGCGCAGCATGTGTGGATCAATCGCAGTGTCAGCAATCGCAAAACTTTCGCTGGTGGATATTGGTGCATCATAAGGGATTTTGGCGTTATCGTCCAAAATTTCAGGCTTTGGGTTATCGACACGCATATGGGGTTGCAGCACAAAAATTTTGCTGGGTAGGTTTTTGACCGGCGCCACCTTGTCCTGAGCATTGCTATGGATTTTCACATCCGGCCTTTTCACATCCGGCTTGAGATCAGAAAACCGTGCGCGGGTTTCCTTGCGCACCATCGAGCGGATCGCAGACAGCACCGAGTGGATATCCCCCCCATCGCTCGTATCGCTGCTTTGCGCCACTCATGCCCCCATATTTCGCCCGTTAAGTGCTATTAGCATGCAATGGGTGATCCTGCAAAGGTTTAGAAATCACTCCCAGCGGTCACTGATGGCATCCAGCACATTGCCGCCCGAAAACGTGGAAAGCGGTGCGTTTTTCACCCGGTTGAAATTGATTTCAGGATCATAGGCGGGGATACCCAGCTTTAGGTTTTCAACCGTTAATAACCCCATAGAAGACAGCAAATTAAGGCCCGCGACATATTTATCGCGATGCGCTTTCACCAGATTGGATTTTGAGGTCAGCAGCGCCTGCTCGGCATCCAGCAAATCCAGCATGGTGCGCGCACCAAGACGGGTTTCTTCCTGCATGCCGGCATAAACAATCTCATTGGCCTTGATCTGCAACCGCGCCGCATGAATTGAGGCCTCCGACACCCGGATATTCGCCCAGGATGAGGCCGTGGCCTGGCGCACCGAACGCATCATATTTTGCGTGTTGGCACTACGAGAGGCGAAATTCTGGGCCGCTGCACGCATGGCACTGGAAAGCGCGCCGCCTTGATAGATCGGCAGTGTACCATTCAGCGAGATCGATCCGCTGGTGCTTTGTTGTTGCTGGCCAAAAAACCCGCCCGGCGCATCCAGATAGGTAATATTCGCCCCCAGACCCAAGGTCGGTGCCCGCCCGGCCCGCGCCCGCGCCAATTCATAGCCAGCAGCCTTTTCCATATAGCGCGCCGCAATAATTGACGGATGTTCGCGCATTGCAATCGATTCCGCCTCGGCCAATGAGCCGGGCAAATGGGGCAAAGCGGGCGGCGCCGAAAGCCCCGTCGGCAGGTTGCCAACCACCGCCCGATAAATCTCCTTGGACAGGGCCAATCCGCCAGAATTTGCCGCCAAACTGGTCTTGGCCGCAGCCAAACGGGCCTCGGCCAAAGATACATCGATGCGCGTCACAGCCCCAACAGCAAACCGGTCCTGCGTGGCCTGGACCTGTTGTTCAACCAACCGCAAATTTCCCACCGCAAGAGATAAAAACTGATGGTCGCGGCGTACATCAAGATAGGCCGTGGCCGTTTGCAGCAATACCCCCTGCTCGGTCGCGGCAAGATTGGCACGCGCCGCCAGCACGGAACTCTCGGCGGCATTGATACCATCACGCGTGCGCCCGCCATCAAACAGCATCAGATTGGCATCAAGCGAGGCCCGAAAACTATCTGCGGGGCTATCTTCAATATTATCCAGATCAAACTGGCTTTTGGCCGTAGCAGATAAAGAGGCCGAGGGGCGCAATCCGGCGCGGGCCTGCGCAACACTTTCATCCTGGGCCCGCAACGCCGCACGCGCTGCCAAAAGCGAAGGACTGGTCTGATAGGCTTGGGCCAAGGCCTGTTGCAGGGTCGTAGCTGACACCGGGATCGGGGCAAACCCCACCGCAGCAAGGGCCAGAACCACGCAGCCATTTCCAATTTTTCGCAACATTTTCTAATCCCTGTCAGGTGGTGTCGTCATATCAAAATAGTTTGTTTAATCCAGAGTTCAAGACTGTGTTAATATCCAGAGTTCAAGACTGTGTTAAAAGGTAAATCCTGCATCTGCCGCAAATGTTGGTAAAACCGGAGCGGTTGCATCAAAAACACTGCGCCAATTGATCCCGTTGGAGGTAGCAAGGCCAAGCCGACACTGGCCGTTTGGACCATCCATCTGAATATAAGCGATTCGCCCACCGGCTTTGAGCTGTGCGCGCAGACTTTCCGGCAACACCTCAACACCACCCTCGATCAGGATCACATCATAAGGTCCATGCGCCGGCGCACCTGCCGCCAAAGCCCCAATATGCATGATCGCATTATCTGCGGATTGCTCGCTCAGCCGCGTTTCGGCCTCGGCAGCAAAATTAGCGTCTTCTTCAACCGCGATTACAGCCTCGGCCATCCGCGCCATCACCGCCGTTGCATAGCCAAACCCAGCGCCCACATGCAAAACCAGCTCATTTGGCTGGATTTTCAGTGCTTGCAACATCTTTGCCAAAATCCGGGGATCCATAACAATCCGCGCGTCCCCCAGATCAATATGCGCCCCCGCATAAGCAATTTTACGGCTTTGCGTCGGCACAAACATTTCGCGTGGAACTGCCAGCATCGCCTCCAAAATCGGATAAAGCGTCACATCAGAGGGGCGGATTTGCCCGTCAACCATGGCAGTACGGGCAGCGAGATAGTCAAGCATAAAACAGACCTTTGTGGTTGTGTAAGTGCCTGCCTTTTGCCACATAAAATGCGGCAGGGCAACGCCAAGTCGACACAACCCTTTGCCCCTTGCGTGCCCCCTGCCCGATTGCAGTAGAACCGCTGGCCCAAAGGCATATATCTAAGTCCATATGTCATATTTCTCTTGCATATACGATATACAGCCACGGTCCGCCGCCCACCTGTCATGCCCGTCATTGACAGATGAGGCAAGGCTGGCTGTGTGTGCAGCGGATGTTTCTGTAGGCATTTTCACGGCATCATCTGCCCATATTCCAATGCCTTGTCGTGTGTAATTTCCCGACAACCAGACATCATCAACGGCCCACAATACCGGGGGAATATCATAGCATATATCATCAAAGAAATCGGGGTGAACAGAAACCCCGCCCAATCCCAAAGCAAAATCTACGTAGCCTGCTTTCTCATAATGCCTGCGCGCCGGTTTTTGCCTTTTGCTGCCTTTGAGGATTTCTAGTGCCTTTTGTTGCAATCGCGCTGCAAGATATTGATAATCAGTCCTGACCTTCTTTCTTTCGGCCCGAGGCAGAAAAGTCGTTTTTCCACCTTCCATCTCGTAATTCTTCAAGGTCATTCCCGCTGAAACAATCACATCATTTGGCCTGCGAGTACTTGCCGCCAAAAGGGTCTCAAGCCAATAATGATCGCAAAACCGGTCATCGTCTCCATAAACTATTCTCGTTTGCGTTCCACGGTTAAGGCGCGCACAAGGAAGAACCTTTGTTGCCGGGCCATAATCCTCATCCAGAACTTTGACCATCACCCCATCGGGAACATCAGGTATCTTAAACACATGCTCGGGAAACCTTTTATAGTGCCGAGGCACATAAACATGGATTTCGTCTGCCTGTTTTCGCTGATTTAAAAGCGCGTTCAGGCTTTCCCCGATGGCACCAAACCGCGGAGGTATCGTTGACATGGATAAAATCACTTTATCACGCATTAATTTTACCTTTCATGAAACCCTTGGATGCCACGTTGGCATGCATAAATGGCTTCATTATATCCATTAACTTCTCTAATCAGCCCGATAAGGTTGTGCAAGCAAGTCTCTACCTTTGCTATCTGTCATTTAGCCTCGTTCAAAGCGATCCGGCGGTGGTTTGGGGGGCCTGATAAATTTAACCTTGAAGATACCTATAACAGAACGTATACGAAACGCGAATGTTGAGGCAGTTATTTAAGCATTCAAAAACATGTTGAAACAGAATAAAAAATCACAATAGTTTCAATAGGATGGCGAGTTGGCGGAGTGGTTACGCAGCGGATTGCAAATCCGTGTACACCGGTTCGATTCCGGTACTCGCCTCCAAGCTTTTCAATGACTTGCGTCATTCGCTGACTCCTTCTGCTTTGTTTTTGAAACAAGTGTTGAAACTTTCACGTTTCGGCCTTGCTTCGTTCCATGCGGTTTCGTGCCTCTTGTGCGCGGGTTGCCAGCTCTCTTTGCCGGATCGGCCCGCCATATTTCTTCAACATCTCGACGCCTGAGTGGCCCGTGACGGCTTTGACCATCTCGTCATCGCATCCGGCCAAGTATAGTTCGATCGTCGCGTTTTTCCTCAGGCCGTACGTTTTGTAATAGCCCGCCTTCTCGTGTTTCATCTTTTTCTTGGTCGCGCGCATTTCCTCCGCGATCACGCGATAGCCCACTGATCGGCCCTTGGCATCGGTGACCACGGTTCCGTCTTTTCGCGCATACCCCTCCAGATGCGCCTTGAGGCGGTCTGTCATTGGGATCCAAAGCGGCTTGTCGGTCTTGCCCTGCGTAAAATCGAAACCTTCATCCGAAAAATGCTCCCACCGCATTTTAAGCACATCGCCAATGCGCTGCCCCGTGCCGATACAAAGCTCATAGACCAAACGTGCACGTTTTGAGGCCCGCGCTTCGA
>CAYSAZ010000105.1:4266-7566 GCA_964429065.1 uncultured Rhodobacterales bacterium | reverse complement strand
CGTTGCAGATTGGAAACTGTAAGCATATTGCGCACCTTTTACATCTATGACTAATCTATTAAACCGGTTTAGTAGGTTAGTCACCTGTCGTTTTCAGCCTTATTCGATTGACATAAACCCTGCTTTGGGTCATGAGCGATATTCCGGTTTGCGCGGTCACATGCCGGAAGTATTGTAATGGCCACAGGAGAATATGACGTGATTAGCCCCGTACTACCTACCTATGCGCGGGCGCCGCTTTCGTTTACGAAAGGTCAGGGCCCTTGGCTGGAAACTGAGGATGGGACGCGCTATTTGGACATGGGGGCCGGCGTTGCCGTAAATTCCCTTGGCCACGCGCACCCCAAACTCGTTGCGGTATTGACGGATCAGGCACGACGACTGTGGCATACGTCCAATCTCTATGAAATTCCTAACCAAAAAGCCTTGGCTGAAAAACTGGTGGAAAACACCTTTGCCGACACGGTTTTCATGACCAATTCCGGCACCGAGGCGGTGGAATGTGCGATCAAGATGGCGCGCAAATATTTCAGCCATATTGGCCAAGCCGACAAGATGGAAATCATCACTTTTGCGGGGGCGTTTCATGGGCGCTCCAGCGCTGGTATTGCCGCCTCGGGCGGGGCAAAAATGGTGGATGGCTTTGGGCCGTTGCTGCCCGGATTTGTGCAGGTGCCCTTTGATGATATCGCAGCGGTAAAGGCGGCGATCACCCCGCAGACGGCGGCGATTATGTTTGAACCTATTCAGGGCGAGGGCGGCATTCGCGTGGTGCGCGGCTGTTTTATCAAAGAACTGAAAGCGTTGGCAGAGGAACATGACCTGCTGCTGATCATGGATGAAATCCAGTGTGGAATGGGGCGTACCGGCAAACTGTTTGCCCATGAATGGTTCGGGGTTACCCCTGATATTATGACCATCGCCAAGGGTATCGGCGGGGGCTTTCCGCTGGGCGCATGTGTGGCAACCGCGCGCGCGGCGTCGGGCATGGTTACGGGCACGCACGGGTCCACCTATGGCGGTAATCCGTTGGCTTGCGCGGTGGGGTCTGCGGTGATGGATGAAATTACGGGTGATGGTTTCATGGAAAATGTCAGCCGTGTGGCAGGGCATTTGCGCCAAGGTCTCGAAAGTCTTGTCGCCAGCCATCCGGATGTGTTTGCGTTTGTGCGCGGCGAAGGTCTGATGCTGGCGCTCGGCTGCAAAGTGCCGGTGATGGATGTGGTTAACGCAGGTTATGACGCGCGCGTTTTGATCGTACCTGCGGCTGATAATGTGGTGCGCTTATTGCCGCCGCTCAACATGGAAATCGCTGAAATTGACGAGGGGCTTAAACGTCTGGAACAGGCAGCCTTGATCGTGGAGAAAGCCCTATGAACCACTTTTTGGACATCCATAAAACCGATGTAAACGCCCTGCGCACCATGGTTGATCAGGCGCGCGTTATGAAGGATGCGCGCAAAGGTTTGCCCAAAGCTACACCGGATGCGGATCAGGCGCTCGCCAACCATATGGTGGCGTTGATTTTTGAAAAACCTTCCACCCGCACGCGGGTTAGTTTTGACGTCGGTGTGCGCCAGATGGGTGGGCAAACCATGGTGCTTTCGGGCGCGGATTTGCAGCTGGGGCATGGGGAAAGTATTGCCGATACGGCGCGGGTTTTGTCACGTTATGTGGATATGATCATGATCCGCACATTTGAAGAAAGCACTCTGCTTGAGATGGCCGAACACGCCAGCGTGCCGGTGATCAACGGGCTGACTGACCGCACACATCCTTGCCAAATCATGGCCGATGTCATGACATTTGAGGAACACCACGGCTCGATTGCCGGTAAAAAGGTGGTATGGACAGGGGATGGCAATAACGTCTGCGCAAGCTTTGTGCATGCGGCCGGGCAATTCGGCTTTGACCTGACGTTTGCTGGCCCGCAAGACCTTGAACCTGAACAAGAATTCATCGATTTTGCGCGCAGTAAAGGCGTTACAATCGCTGTTGAACGAGACGCCGAAAAGGCGGTGCAGGGGGCCGATCTCGTGGTGGCGGACACGTGGGTTTCGATGCACGACAGCCAATCCTCGCGCCAACGTCGCCACAATTTATTGCAGCCCTATCAGGTGAACGACCACTTGATGAAACAGGCAAACCCGGGCGCATTATTCATGCATTGCCTGCCCGCGCACCGTGAAGAAGAGGTGACCTCAAGCGTCATGGACAGCCCGCAATCCGTGGTTTTTGATGAGGCAGAAAACCGTCTGCACGCCCAAAAAGCCATCATGCGTTGGTGTTTGGGCAAGTAACCGTTATTTGCGGCGACGCACAGTGGGAATGGTGGTTTCGCGTTCAATATATTGGCGCGCCGGATGCGGCGGGCGGCCCTTGCTTTCTTGCCATGCAGGTATATTTCGATGCCGCAGCCAGTAAGGCATGGTCAACACCAATCCGGCAATAAACCCACCGATATGCGCCCAATAGGCAATACCACCGGCTGAAATATCAGCCCCGACGCCGCCGAATATCTGCATGCCAAACCAAAAAACCAGCATGGCCCAGGCAGGCAGGGTGAAGCGTTTGAAAAACACGAAGATAAAGAAAATCACATCGACGCGGGCCTTGGGAAACAGCAACAAATACCCCCCCATTACCCCGGCAATTGCCCCAGATGCGCCAACGGTGGGAATGTTAGAGGCAGGATTTGCCACGATATGCGCGATGTCGGCTGCAACCCCGCAGGCCAGATAAAACAGCAAAAATCCGATGTGGCCAAAGGAATCCTCTAGATTATCGCCAAAAATCCACAAAAACAGCATGTTTCCCGCGATATGCAGCACGCCTGCGTGTAAAAACATGCTGGTAAGGATGGTGTGGGTTTGCTCACCCTGCATGACCAGCGCCGGAACCGTGGACCAGTCATAATAAAACGCCGACATGGCGGCAGCGTTGTTCATAATAGGATAATTGATCAGGAAAACCGCGACATTAAGAATGATTAACCCATAGGTAACATAAGGCGTGCGGCTGGAGGGGTTGTGATCACGGATGGGAAACATAGTGCGAGCATGCGGATTTACCTGGGCAAGGTCAACCGCTTCGTAAACAGCCTTAACCTTTGAGCGTGAATCAGTGTTTTCCGGTTAGCAATTGCGTAAGGTTTGCTTTTAAGGCCGTCGTAGTGGGATGCCCCACCCCCAACGATTTTTCCGCAATTGCGATTGCTTTGCGCGACAGCGGTTCAGCCGCATCCAGATCACCTTTGGCTTTCAGCAACATTGCGAGGTTGTTGAGCACGGTGGCATATTC
>CAYSAZ010000105.1:0-4166 GCA_964429065.1 uncultured Rhodobacterales bacterium | reverse complement strand
CAGCAACATTGCGAGGTTGTTGAGCACGGTGGCATATTCGGCGCTTTCTTCACCAAACTCGTCCAAAGCGGCGGTAAGCATAGGTTGGCCAAACGTTGTGGCCGTCGCATAGTCGCCGGAAAGACGGGTGAAATGTTGTGCCGCATTTAGCGCCATAAATGATGGGTCGAGGCGTACCGCTTTTTGATAATGCTTGGCCGCATCGTGCCAGCGGACGTCTTTGTGCGGCAATCTGGCCACGGGCAAAGGCCGCGCGGGCGACGGATTGCACGGCGAGGGCTTCGCGGGCCTCAATCTGGGCGAATAATGCATCGGCAAGGGAAAAATCGCCAGACTCCAGCGCGTGCTTGGCTTTGGCCAACCTGTCGGCGCCAATATCGTTGCCTTCGCGGATAAGGGCCTGTTCAAGAGATTTGATGGTCTCTTGCGCCTCTTTCAAAGCTTTTTCAGGGTTGGAAAGACGGTCCTTGAGTTCGGTTATTTGCGCTATAAGTTTAGCCCGATCTTCAGTATGGGCGGTTTTGAATTGCTTTTCCTTCCTGTCGACACGTTCTGAAAGGCGGGCCTCGTATTGGTCGAGGGTCATTTTGACTTCCGGCACGATTGAATGCGGTGAAGGTAGGTCGGGTTTGCGCTTACCCAAAAAGCTAAACCACCATGTTAGAAACCCACCCCCAAAGACCAACAATGCAATAAGCGTCTGAATTGCGTCGCTGTTATCAGAAATCCATATCCATGATTTTGCCATTAATTTTCCCTCAATCGTCATACCCTAACCTTGCAGCTATCCGCGTTCAATCAAAAGATGTGTAGAGACCCCATACCCACACAATCTGCCCTAGCCCTTGACGTTGGCATGGGGTAAACGGATTTTAACATCTACAAAGGGTATCCCCATGTCTCGTATTCTGATCACCTCAGCCCTGCCGTATATCAACGGTATTAAGCATCTGGGCAATCTTGTTGGCTCACAATTGCCCTCGGACGTTTATGCACGTTACTGCCGCGCACGTGGCCATGAGGTGATGTTTATTTGTGCCACGGATGAACACGGGACACCGGCGGAATTGGCGGCGGCCAAGACCAACCGCGACGTGGCTGAATTTTGCGCCGATATGTGGCAGGTGCAAAAGGATATCGCCGATGGGTTTCGTCTGTCGTTTGATCATTTCGGGCGCTCCAGTTCGGCGCGCAACCGCGATTTAACCCAGCATTTTGCCGGTAAGCTGGCTGAAAACGGTTTGGTTGAGGAAGTCGTTGAAAAACAAGTGTATTCAAACGTCGATGGCCGGTATTTACCGGACCGCTATATTGAAGGCACCTGCCCCAATTGCGGGGATGAAAACGCCCGTGGGGACCAGTGCGAAAACTGCACCAAGCAACTTAACCCGACGGATTTGATCAACCCGCGTTCGGCGATTTCGGGATCAACAGATCTTGAAACCCGTGAGACAAAACACCTGTATTTAAAGCAATCGAGCATGCGTGATGCGCTTGATACATGGATCGATAGCCAGAAAGGCTGGCCGATCCTGACCACATCGATCGCCAAGAAATGGTTGCATGACGGCGACGGGCTGCGCGATCGTGGTATCACGCGGGATCTCGATTGGGGTGTGCCGGTGCAATTTGACGGCGCGCCGTGGTCGGGTATGGAGGGTAAGGTTTTCTACGTCTGGTTCGACGCCCCGATCGAATACATTGGCGCCACGGCTGAATGGGCCGATGCAAACGGGCTGGATGACAGTGCCTGGCAACGCTGGTGGCGCACTGATAAAGGGGCGGATGATGTGCGGTACGTGCAATTTATGGGCAAGGATAACGTCCCATTTCACACACTTAGTTTTCCCGCCACTTTGATGGGCTCGGAAGAACCATGGAAGCTGGTGGATTTCATCAAATCCTACAACTGGCTAACCTATGAGGGCGGCAAGTTTTCGACCTCGCAAGGGCGCGGGATTTTCATGAATCAGGCGCTGGATCTTTTTCCATCGGATTACTGGCGCTGGTGGCTGCTAAGCAATGCTCCTGAAAGTTCCGATAGTGATTTCACCTGGGAAAGTTTTCAAGGCGGGGTCAACAAGGATTTGGCCGATGTGCTGGGAAATTTCGTTAGCCGGGTTACGAAATTCTGCCGCAGTAAATTTGGCGAGGTGGTGCCCGCTGGCGGTGCATACGGCGCTGCCGAGGCCGCTGTAACGGCAGAAATCGGCAAACGTTTAACTGCCTATCAAGACCATATGGAAGCGGTTCAGTTGCGCAAAGCTGCAGCTGATTTGCGCGCAATATGGGTGGCAGGCAATGAATACCTGCAAGCGGCTGCCCCTTGGAGCGTCTATAAATCCGACCCGGATGCCGCCGCCGCCATCGTGCGGTTTGCATTGAATTTGATCCGGCTCTATGGGGTGCTATCGACCCCGTTTATCCCCGACGCCGGGCAGCGCATTTTGGCGACAATGCACGTCGAAGATGCGACATGGCCCACAGATATGCAGGGTGCACTTGCAACCTTGACACCGGGACATGTATTTGAGGTGCCCGAAGTGTTATTTGCTAAAATCGAGGATGATACCCGCGCCGCCTTAACCATAAAATTCGCGGGCGCAGGTTAACCCCGCGCCTGCCAATTTTTATGTTATTGCGGTATGCGCAATACCTGACCAACCCTGATCTGGTTTGCGTTTGAAATACTATCCGCATTTGCCTGCAAGATGCGTGGATAGGAGAATGAATCTTTATAGAATTTATGTGCAATCCTGCTAAGAGTATCGCCCGGGCGCACAGTATATTCAATATCCTCGGCGGCTTCTGGTTCGGGTTCTGCTACGACGGCCTCGCCGCCGGCGGCTTCTGCTTCCAGGGCGGCCTCGAACTCTGTTACATCGTCACCCGCTTGGGTTTCAATGGCCGCATTAATAGCCGCCTGAAGCAACAATTCTATGTCGATTTCTCCATCGGTGTTCAGCATCGCATCGGGCACGACCAGACTTCCGTCATCGCTTGCCTCTTGCATAAGTGCAGAAATGTAGTCGCCTGATTTGCCTTCGGCAATCGCATCCCCGACCAAAGCCAGCAAGGCCGCCTTGAAATCGATCGCCTCTGTTTCAGCATCGGTTTGCGGGGTTATACCAAGGGCTGACAGAACACTGTTGGTCGAGGCCTCGTATTCCGCATCGCTAAGGGATGATTGGGCCACGACGCCTGAACCAACTGCCAGGCTGACCGCAGAAATGATGGATATATTGCGTAAAAAATACATATTGCTTTCCTTATCTTTTGTGCGAATAGACTGAAATACAGGACTATCCGCAAAATATTCCATCATTGATTGGGAACGAATACGGTCAAACCGACAGATTGCCAAGCTTGCATTCCGCCACGGTAATACACCAGTTTTTCAGGGGGATAACCCATTGAAATAAGGTTTTTAATCGCGCGTGGCGATTGCCCGCACCACAGACCATTGCAATAGAGCATCAAGGTCTTGGCATTGGTGAAATCCCACGTATCATCGCCATTATCGGCCGCACCCAGAGCCGCCAAAATCGCGCCAATATACTTGTTATCATCCGGAGCAAGGATGTTGAAAGGGATGTTGATAGAACCCGGAATCGTGCCTTTTGTATAAAAGCTGGGGATGCGCGCGTCGATCAACAGCCCCTCTTTAGTAGCAACTTCGGTTTCAAGAAAGTTGAGAACTTCAAGCTCACCAACGGTGATTACGCCTTCGGAAACCTCCATCGGGCGAATGCAAAACGGCGGACAAGCACGCGAGGTTTTCGTAAAATCCCCCTCCAGATGATTGTCCTGATCCTGAATGCGTTCGATGAGAATAGTCTCATCCCCGATTTCAATCTCGATAAACGGAATTTCGGCAGTTATTTGCACATCATCAGCCAAAACGGCAGACGACACAGAAAGGGCTGTAAACAACCCGATAAATATGTGTTTCATTTTACTCACTTTTTAGATAGTTGACTATTCGTCGGGTTATTCATTAGGTTTTATGGCTTTAATTTATGTAACCTCATATACTAAGCACCAACATAATTTAATGTATACATATTGCAATATAAAATCAATTATCATTATCTTGCGTCAAAAATGACAAAACTGTCGCATAGTCGACAAACAAAATACCAGAATATCACGAGAGTTCTATACAT
>CAYSAZ010000104.1:0-7569 GCA_964429065.1 uncultured Rhodobacterales bacterium | reverse complement strand
CTGACGCATAGTATTTCTCTGGCAAAAAGAGCATCTCATGATCCCACGTTATTCCCGCCCCGAAATGGTCGCCATTTGGTCGCCCGAAAGCAAGTTTCGCATCTGGTATGAGATCGAGGCCCACGCCTGTGATGCCCAAGCCGACCTTGGGGTGATCCCGCGCGAAAGTGCGGCGGCGGTTTGGAAGGCGCGCGATGTGGAATTTGATGTGGCACGCATCGACGAAATCGAGGCGGTCACCAAACATGATGTGATTGCATTCCTGACCCATCTTGCTGAAATAATCGGCAATGAAGAGGCGCGTTTCGTGCATCAGGGCATGACGTCTTCGGATGTTTTGGACACGTGTTTTAATGTGCAACTGGTGCGGGCTGCCGATATTTTACTGGCGGATATGGATGGGTTATTGGCGGCACTTAAGCGGCGCGCCGAGGAACACAAAAACACCATCCGCATTGGTCGCAGCCATGGTATCCATGCAGAACCAACGACTATGGGGCTGACTTTTGCGCGATTTTATGCGGAAATGGACCGCAATAAGGCGCGTTTAGTCGTTGCGCGCGATGAAATTTCCACCGGCGCGATTTCCGGGGCTGTGGGTACATTCGCCAATATTGACCCATCGGTTGAGGCACATGTCTGCGCCAAACTTGGCCTGAAAGCCGAGCCGATCAGCACGCAAGTAATCCCGCGCGATCGCCACGCCGCGTTTTTTGCAAGCCTCGGTGTTGTCGCTTCGTCCATCGAAAATATCGCCATTGAGGTGCGTCACATGCAACGCACCGAAGTTCTGGAGGCTGAGGAATTTTTCTCCAAGGGGCAAAAGGGTTCATCTGCGATGCCGCATAAACGCAATCCGATTTTGTCGGAAAACCTGACCGGTCTTGCGCGTCTTGTGCGTATGGCAGTGGTGCCGGCGATGGAAAATGTGGCGCTTTGGCATGAACGTGATATCTCTCATTCCTCTGTGGAACGCAACATCGGCCCGGATGCGACCATCACGCTGGATTTTGCGCTGTTCCGCCTGACCGGATTGATTGATAAGCTGGTGATTTATCCAGATAACATGCTGGCAAATATGAATAAGTTCCGCGGACTTGTACATTCACAACGCATATTGCTGGCCCTTACCCAAAAAGGTCTTAGCCGTGAGGATAGCTATCGTCTGGTGCAACGCAACGCCATGCGCGTCTGGGAAGAAGGCGCCGATTTCATGACCGAACTTAAGGGGGACGCCGAAGTCACCGCCGCCCTTAGCGTCGCGGAAATCGACGATCTGTTTGATCTGGGTTATCACACCAAACATGTTGAAACAATTTTCAAACGTGTGTTTGGTTAGCTATTCATTCCCCTTGATCGTGGTCGCAATATAATAGGCAACTGGCAGGGCTAATGCCGCGCCTAACGCAACGGCGATCAAGATATAGTTTAACGTGTCATACCCTGCCACGAGCGCAGCAATCATGAAAATCCCCATCAATGTGGGGCCGGCAATGGCATAAAGCACAGAGGCTAATCGCAACATAATGGTCTCCTTGTATAAAGTTAGACGCACAATATGAAGGTAAGGTTAACCGCGCCTTGATCAATCTTAATTTCTATGAAACCTAGGGAATTACCCCGCGTTCATGACTTCATATTTGGCGGTTTTTGTTAATTCCACCAGTTTCGCCCGAATTTCATCCGCATTTGATTTATCGCCTAAATCAGCGGTAACTTTGCGCACAACATCCTCATGACCGGCTTCTTCAAAGTCAGATTTGATGACCTCAAGCGTATACGCCGAAATTTCATTCCCTGATTTCCCCAGCAAATCGGCAGCCCAGAGGCTTAGCAATTTGTTGGCCCGTGCAGCGACCTTGAATTTTAATTCTTCGTCATGGGCGTATTTATTTTCAAACGCATTTTCGCGATCATCAAAACTGCTCATATCTGGCTCCGTTGATAGATTTCTATATCCTTTAGATAGCCCTTTGGGTTACGCGGAACAAGGCCGACACGCCGAATCCTTGCGCCTTTTTCCATATGCCCCTATAGAACGTTTAATCCCTATTTCAGCGCCATCCGGAGGCACATATGGCCCGTCGCAGAATGATATACGAAGGCAAGGCAAAAATCCTTTACGAGGGGCCGGAACCTGGCACAATTGTGCAATATTTCAAGGATGACGCTACGGCGTTTAATGCCAAGAAAAAAGATGTGATTGACGGAAAAGGTGTTTTAAACAACATGTTATCTGAATTTTTCATGTCAGGCCTGAACTCCATTGGCGTGCCAACACATTTTATCAAGCGCATCAACATGCGCGAACAATTGATCAAGGCGGTTGAGATTATCCCGCTTGAGGTGGTGGTGCGCAATATCGCGGCCGGGCAGATGTCTGAACGCCTTGGCATGAAAGAGGGCACCCCCCTTCCCCGTCCCATTGTTGAATTTTATTACAAAGACGATTCGCTGAACGATCCACTGGTTACCGAGGATCAGATCGTTGCTTTTCAATGGGCAAATCCGCAGGATCTTGATGAAATGGTGGCAATGGCGCTGAGGGTAAATGATTTTTTGTCGGGCGTTATGTACGGCGTTGGCATCAAACTGGTTGATTTTAAAATTGAAATCGGTCGGGTTTTTGACGGTGATTTTGCCCGCTTGATCGTCGCCGATGAAATCAGCCCCGATAGCTGTCGTTTGTGGGACATTGAAACCGGTGAAAAACTGGATAAAGACGTGTTTCGCCGCGATCTTGGCAATCTGGCTGATGCTTACACCGAAGTTGCGACACGTCTGGGCGTTATGCCCAAAAAATCCGGTAGTGGTACTGGCCCAAAGCTGGTAAAATAAGGAGAATCCAATGAAAGCCCGCGTTTATGTGACCCTCAAAAATGGTGTCCTCGATCCACAAGGTGCGGCCGTACAGCACGCACTTGGGGCGCTTGGGTTTCAGGGTGTGGATAGCGTGCGACAGGGTAAAGTTATTGAGCTGGAGCTGGATAAAACCGACCCTGCACAGGCAAAAATACAAGTGGTTAAGATGTGTGACAAGTTGCTGGCGAACACCGTGATTGAGGATTACACGGTGGAGATTATATAATGCGCGCAGCGGTTATTGTTTTCCCCGGCTCAAATTGTGATCGGGATTTGGCCACTGCACTGGCGCGCCAATCGGGCCATGAAACGCAAATGATCTGGCATAAAGATGCGGAATTACCTGCGGGGCTGGACCTCGTAGCGATCCCCGGCGGCTTTTCCTTTGGCGATTATTTACGTTGCGGTGCGATTGCCGCGCGCTCCCCGATCATGCGTTCGGTGGTGAAATTTGCCCAAGGTGGCGGCCATGTTCTGGGGGTTTGCAACGGATTTCAAATCCTGATCGAAAGCGGGTTATTACCTGGCGCTTTGATGCGAAATTCTGGTTTAAAGTTTGTGTGTAAAGAATTGAAACTAAAGATTAATACCACGAATAGCCCTTTTACAAACACCTATAATCCAAATGCCGTTATTCGCGTGCCAATAGCCCATCATGATGGGAATTATATGGCTGATGCGCAGGTTTTGGCGCGCCTGAAAGATGAAGATCGCATTGCCTTTACCTATTGTGATAATCCCAACGGCTCCATGGGGGATATTGCTGGCATATTGTCGCAAAACCGCCGTGTGCTGGGCATGATGCCCCACCCCGAACGTCTGGATGAGGCTGATCTGGGAGGCACTGGCGGTAGTGGCGTTTTCCAATCCCTTAATGCTGCGATGTCACTCGCTTGAGGGAATAATCCTCGCAATATGCTGGAAAATGGGGTATTTTCATGAAATTGCAGTTGTGGGAACATTCCATGCTTAAGTTTTTTGTTAATTCTCTCTTTATTATTGCCCTGTTTGCGGCGAATAATGCCTTGTCTGGTGGTATCGTTATGCAAGGCAATACGCTTGTTGACCGGCAAAACACCACACCAACCTCGGGTATGCTTGCGTTAGCATTGGACGGGCTTGACCGCCAACAGCCGGTTCTGCTCGAGGATACAATAACCCTGCCCCGCGCCTCGGACGGGCATTTTTATGCAACACTGATTGTCAACGGGGTTGATATCAGATTTTTGGTTGATACAGGTGCCAACGGCGTGGTTTTAACCAAAGAAGACGCTGGGCGCGCCGGTATTGCCCTTAGTTTTCTTAAGTTTAACGGTACCGCTGAAACTGCAAATGGTACGATGAAAATAGCCAGTATAACGTTGAAAACTACGCAGTTGGGTGACGTTATAAGACGCGGCTTTCCGGCGTTTGTTGCTGACGGGGTGATGCCAAGCTCCCTGTTGGGCATGCCGTATTTATCGCAATTTTCGCAAATCCAGATGGTCGGCGATAATATGGTGCTGCACCGTTAGCGGGGAAATATGTACTTGAGAGGCGGCCCCCAACCCCCTAGTTTACCCCAATGAAACGCTTTTTGCAGCATTCTCAGGCCATTCAGAAAATCAAACCCCGTCAGATTGCAATCTGGCTGGGATTTTTCAGCATGCTGTTTGTGCTTTGGTTTTCCAATAGTTTTCTAACCGACAGGTTCACGAAATATGAACGCGCCCAATCCCTGCAACGCGCGGGGCTTTATGCGCGCTCTATTTCATCCGCTTTGCAGCGCATTGCGTTTGTACCACTGCTTTTGTCACGTGATCAGGCGTTGATTGCGGCGTTGCAATCGAATGATTTCGTGAACACCTCGCAACGTCTGATTTCTTTCAAGGAAGACCTGTCGGCGGCCTCGATCTTCTTGCTGGATGTTGACGGGCGGGTAGTGGCGGCAAGTGATCGCCGCGAAATCGGCAGTTTTGTCGAAAAACCCGAGTATTTTGTCAGGGCTTTGCGCGAAACCGAGACGGTTTTTCAAGCCCTTATCACCGAAACTGCCATTGAAGGGTTCTATTACGCCCGCAAAATTGAATCAGGAAAGTCGACCATCGGCGTGATTGTCGTAGAGGTCGACCTGCAACGTCTGGAGCAAATTTGGCGAAACAGCGCGGCAAAAGTCGCGCTTTCCAATTCTGCCGGACAGATTTTGATGGCGTCCGATATACTGTGGCGGCGTTTAACGTTGAAAGAGTTGCAATCTTCAACCTATCGGCCAAGCACAGCAGAGCGTCTGTTTGGTGGAAAACCAAATGAAGGCCCCCAGGCTTTCGTTTATATTGACCGCCAGCAATTGCTGGTTAGTCAGGTGCGTATCGGATTTATGGGCTGGAGCCTGAGCTATTTTTCAACTCTGGCAAATGTTCAAGCCCGTGTTAATGCGATTATTGCCCTTGAAATCATGGGGTTATCCCTGATTTCAGCCTTTGTGTTTTTTATAAGCTCACGACGTACTGCGCAGCAATCGGTGCGTATAAAACAGGAATCTGTCGAACTCCGGCGACTAAATACGCGTCTTTCAGCGGAAATTGAACAGCGCCAAACGGCTGAGAAAAATCTGGAAACGGCCGAGCAAAGCCTGGAACAAGCCTCGAAACTTGCAACATTGGGGCAAATGTCGGCAGCCGTTAGTCATGAGCTGAACCAGCCTCTTGCCGCCATGCGCACCTATCTGGCCGGCGCGCGGTTGTTGATACAGCGAAACCGTGTTGATGAGGCACAAAGCAGTTTGCAACGTATTGACGATTTGATCGACCGCATGGGCGCGATCACAAGGCAGCTAAAATCCCATGCCCGGAAAAGCGAAAATAGTAATAAGATCATCGATATGCGCGATTGCGTTGCCTCGGCCTTGATGATGATGGGGCCGCAATTGGGGCAAATACAGGTGCATATTGTGCGGAATATCGCCGAAACCCCGGCATTTATCACCGCTGACCCCGTGCGAGTCGAGCAAATCATTGTGAACCTGCTACGCAATGCGCTAGATGCAGTTAAGACAATCGAGGATAAGGAAATCGTAATTACAGTCGCAATAAATGAATCGGTAACGCTAAGTGTTCAGGATAACGGCATCGGAATCAAAGATCCCGAAGGCCTGTTTGAACCCTTTGCAACCACCAAAAAACCCGGTGAAGGGGTTGGTCTTGGTCTGGCTATCTCGGCGGGATTTGCCAGCGATATGGGTGGCAAGCTTACAGGGCGTAACGCAACGCCGGTGGGGGCGATTTTTGTTTTGCAATTACCACGGGCGAATGCGCGTTAAAGGGTGAAAACTATGTCAGAGAAACTTACAGTTGCAATCATCGACGATGAATCCGATATGCGCGATTCCATCAGCCAGTGGCTAGGGCTTTCAGGCTTTCAAACCATGTGTTTTGAATCCGCAAAAGACGCGCTTGGCACCATTGGCCCAGATTTTAAGGGCATTGTTTTATCCGATATCCGTATGCCGGGCATGGATGGGATGGAGCTGTTGAAACGTCTGCATGCCCTAGATTCATCCCTACCCGTGATCATGATTACCGGGCATGGAGATGTGCAAATGGCCGTAGAGGCCATGCGGATCGGGGCCTATGATTTCGTCGAAAAACCCTTTGACCCTGAACGCCTTGCCGATTTGGCGCGCCATGCAATCCAGTCGCGCCGCCTGACGCTCGATAACCGGGCGCTGCGTCGGGAATTATCTGATGGCAGTATTTTGCTGCGCAAATTGATGGGTAACAGCCCGCAGGTGGAAAAACTGCGTGAGGATATTCTTGATCTGGCACAAGCGGACGGAAATATCATGATAACGGGCGAAACGGGCACCGGTAAAAGCCTGATTTCCCACGCAATTCACGCCTGTGGGGCGCGTCAGGGGCGCCCGCTTTTTACCGTCAATTGTGCGGCTCTGGATGAAAAAGAGCTGAACGCCCGTCTGTTTGGCCCGGCCCTTTCTGCAGAAAACCGCCCCGTTATGGGCACAAATACCCCCTGCACCCTATGTCTGGAAGACGTGCATACCCTGCCCGAAGCCACGCAAGCCCGTCTGTTGGCAGCGCTTGAGGAAATGGAAAATGACAGTGCTGACGACGGGGTGAATATGGTGCGGATATTCTCGGTTTCGGGGCAAAGCAGCGAAGAAACTCAGAAAAACCTGCGTTCTGATCTCTATTATCGTCTTGCGGGTATGGAATTGCCGGTGCCAAGTCTGCGCGAACGCGGTGAGGATATCTTGATCCTTTTCACCCGTTTCACCCAGTTATTTGCAGAGGATTACGGCTGTGATGTGCCAGAGATGGGTGCCCAGGATGCAGCCAGCCTGTTGCAGGCCGATTGGCCCGGCAACATTCGCCAGTTGCAAAATCTGGCAGAACGCGCCGTGTTGCAAGCGCGCCGCGGTGAAACCGGCATTGCGACTTTGCTGGCCGAAGAAGGGCTTCATGATGGCAATACGGATGGCGCGGAAAAACCGCTTAAAGAACATGTGGAAGCATTTGAGCGCATGTTGATTGAAAACGCTCTGCGGCGAAACCGTGGTTCTGTTGCATCCGTGATGGAAGAACTGGCCCTGCCGCGCCGCACGTTAAACGAAAAAATGGCAAAATATGGCCTGACCCGCGCCGATTATGTCTGATCAGCAAGGGCTGTTGCCAGATCCCCATATCCGGTGAAACGGCGTTCATATATCAA
>CAYSAZ010000103.1:0-7706 GCA_964429065.1 uncultured Rhodobacterales bacterium | reverse complement strand
CGCCCTTTCCAGATGTTGGCCGATTCCGCCTCAGTTTTGCTTTCGCGCAATTCCACCGGGTTATGGGTACGTGCGATATCCATGATCAAGGCCAGTTGTGCATCGATTTCTGCGGGTGCGCCCTCGACCTCCACGATCAACAAAGCCTCCACATCCGGGTAACCGGCTTGGGTGAAATTTTCTGCCGCACGAATAACCGGACGATCCATAAATTCAATTGCCACGGGCAGAATTCCAGCTTTTATAATGTCAAATACACAAGCCCCTGCAACAGCATTATCGTCAAAGCCGATCAATACCGGGCGCGCCCCTTCGGGCTTGGCGAGTATCCGCAACGTGGCCTCGGTGATCACGCCCAACTGCCCCTCGGAGCCACAAATAAGCCCCAGTAAATCATAGCCCGCCGCATCCAGATGCGCCCCGCCGATTTCCAGCACCTCACCGGCCATTGTCACCATCGTAACCCCCAGCAAATTGTTGGTCGTCACGCCATATTTCAAACAATGCGCCCCGCCGGAATTCATCGCGATATTGCCTGCAATCGCGCAAGCCAACTGGCTGGATGGATCGGGCGCATAGAAAAACCCTTGCGCCGCAACTGCATCGGTAACAGACAAGTTGGTGCGCCCCGCTTGCACCCGAATATAGCGGTCATCATAGTTGGTTTCCAGCACGCCGTTCAGCCGCGCCACCCCCAAAACCACGCAATCCGCCGTGGGCAAAGCGCCCCCCGCCAGCGATGTCCCCGCCCCGCGCGGCACCACCGGCACCCCCATTTCGTGGCAGATTTTCAGCACATCCGCGACCTCGACAGTGGAGCCGGGCAAGACCACAGCCAAAGGGGCACAACGATAGGCTGAGAGTGCATCACATTCATAGACCTTTAGGGCATGTATATCGTCAATCACCGCCGCCGCCGGTAATACCGATTGCAATTGCGCCACGATATCGCTTTTGCGCGCAAGGATGCTCTGATCTGGCTCTGGTAGTTCCACTTAATCCTCGTCTAGGCGCTAGCACCCATGTTATTCTGAATGCCAATCTAAACTAAAACATTTGAAATAATAGGCCCTCAGTTTATCATAAACACATCATAGCGTGTCGATTTTCCGCCTATCTGGTGAGAGGGGGCCGGGATGCCCTCCATCGGCGCCGCTTTTTGTGGCCATTTCAGCACCACGCGATTACGCGCCGCAGCAAGGGCTGCTTGCATAAGGTGGGGCGCATCCGGGTCCGTGCCAACGATCTCGCGAATGATCCGCATTTCCTTTTTGACCAGCGCAGAATTCTGGCGAGGCGGGTGCATGGGATCAACCAAAACGACTTCGGGTGCCAGATCAGGCAGTAAATCACAGGCATCGCCTTGCAACAGGGTCATGCGGGTGATTATTTCGGCAACCTGCCCGCCTGCTGCCAGCGCCCGGGCCATGGCATCGCTTAGCAGGCGGTACATTTCAGGCGCGCGTTCAATCAATGTTACCTCTGCCCCGAGGGATGCCAGCAAAAACGCATCGCGCCCCAGCCCGGCCGTTGCATCGACAATCTGGGGTGTATGCCCGCGTTTCATTCCCACGGCTTTGGGCAAAGCCTGCCCGCGCCCACCGCCAAAACGCAAACGGTGCGCCACAGCGCCACTGGTAAAATCAATGATCAACTTGTCGTCGTTGCCGCTCACCCTTCGATAATTTCTTCGGCTTGGCGCAGATCAACGCTGACCAGTTGCGAGACCCCTTGTTCCGCCATCGTAACCCCATAAAGCCGGTCCATCCGCGCCATGGTTACCGCGTGATGGGTGATGATCAAAAACCGTGTATCCGTCTGTTTTGTCATCTCATCGAGCAGATCACAAAAGCGCGTAACATTGGCATCATCCAGCGGCGCATCGACCTCATCGAGCACACAAATCGGGCTGGGATTGGCCAGAAATACCGCAAAAATCAACGACAGAGCGGTCAAGGTTTGCTCACCACCCGACAGCAAGGACAGCGTGGACAGTTTTTTGCCCGGCGGCTGGCACATCAATTCTAGCCCTGCCTCCAGCGGATCATCGCTTTCGACCAGAACCAGATTGGCCTCGCCGCCGCCAAACAGATGTTTAAATAGGCTGGAAAAGTTTTTGTTAACCTCTTCAAAAGCGTCCAGCAGCCGTTGGCGGCCTTCTTGGTTCAGGTTGGAAATGCCGTGGCGCAGCTTTTTGACCGCCTCTTCCAAGTCCCGGGATTCGGTGTTTAATGCATCAAATTCGTCTTGCACCTCGTGTGCGTCTTCCTCGGCCCGTAAATTCACGGCCCCTAAAGATTCTCGTTGTCGTTTCAAACGGTTAACATCGTTTTCAATCATTTCTGCCGCAGGCATTTTATCAGGGTCAGCTTCTAAAACCTCCAACAAGGCCTCCGGTTCCAGCGCCATTTCCTCGCGGATACGGTCGGCATTTGCCTCGACGCGAAACCCCGCAGCTTCGGCCACGGCATCGGCGCGTGCGCGGGCTTCGCGCGTGGCAGCAGCGGCGCGTTCCGCCTCGCGCTCGCCGTTTTCCGCTTCTCGCAGGGCCGTTTCACCCAAAGCCAGGGCATCCGCCGCAGTGCGTTGTCGTGCCTCGGCCTGTTCCAGAGATTTCACCAACGCTGCCCGTTTGGCCAATAGCGCCTCGGGGGCGATCGTGGCCCGGGCCAAATCGCCCTCGCTTTCCCCCTTGCGGGTTTCCAGCTCACCCAGACGCTTCTCGGCATTTTCCAGCCGCAAGCGCCAACCGCTAAGTTCTTTTGTAATCTCTTGCATGCGCCGCACACGGGCCTCGCCTTCACGGCGCAATTCGTCCGAAAGCGAGCGTTTCGTCAACATGGTCAAACGCGCCGCCTCAACCGCGATTTTGCGGGTCTCGACTGCGGCACGGGCAGCCTCAAGATCCCCCAAATCCTCAATGCCGCGCTCAGCTTGGCGCAAGATATCCCGCGCCGCGGTGGTTTCATCTTCGCGTCTCGCCACTGCCATGCGCAGGGTTTCCAGCTTGCCTTTTAACATGTCTTGCGCGGCTTCGTTTCGCGACAATTGCCGCGTCGCTTCATTCGCCGCCCCATCCGCAGATTTCCGTGCCGTGCGGGCGTCTTGCTCGCCGGTTTGCGTGGCTTCAAGGGTCGTGCGGGCCGCTAAATGGGCCTTGCGTGCAATGTCTGCGGCGGCTTGTGCGCCTTCCAGTGCTTCGGTTAATTCTTGCAGCCGGTTAACCTGTTGCAACCGCAGCGCCGCGGCCGTTGGCGCATCATCCCCCCCCGCACGATAGCCATCCCAGCGCCATAAATCCCCTTCTTTTGATACCAGTCGTTGCCCGACCTGCAAAACTTTTTGCAAGCGCGCACCTTCGTTACGCGCAACCACACCAACGGCGGCCAAACGGCGGTCCAGAACCTGTGGTGCCTGCACATATTTTGCCAGCCCCACCGCCCCGTTTGGCAAGGGGGCAACCGTGTCATACGCGGATATTTTCGCCCAACCGGATATGCCATCTGGGCCAATTTCGGGGGCTTTGAGATCATCTGCCAAAGCGGCACCAAGCGCGGCCTCATAACCTATTTCTGCCCGTACCGCGTCCAGCAATTGCGTGCCATCCCCGGCATCGCGCGCGATCAGACGTTGCAGGGCCGAAACCTCTGCGCGCAGGGCATTTGCCTCACCGTCGGCTTCTGACAGATCGGCGCGGGCCTCGGAATCTTTGATCTGGGCGTCAGCACGGGAGATTTCGGCCTTGAGCAAGGTTTTTTCGGCTCCCAAGGCTGCCGCACTTGCCGCTGTTTGTGCCACCTTTGCGGTCTCAAGCGCATGTCCTGCTTGTGTTAATTCATCCTCGATTGTTGCGGCAGATGCGCGGGCGTGATCGGTTTCTGCACTTAGTTTTTCAACAGTATGCGCGGCTTCTTCCAGACGGCGTTGGGCGGCTTGGTGGCGCGCAGACAGGCGGGCCGCATCTTCGGTTAGCGCATCCAGCCCGGCCTCTTGTTCGTTCAAAACCGTGCCTGCCTCGCGTGCGCTGTCCTTGGCTGTGTCCAGTTTTTCGCCGTGTCCCCCATGGGCCTTTTCCAGCGCGCCTTTTTCCCATTCCAGACGTTCCATCGTTTCGCCTGCATCGTGGTTGAGACCCTTTTCGCGTTCCATATCGCGCCCAAGCTGTTCAATACGGGTGCGCAAATCTTCAATGGTTTGACGGGCGCGGGCCTCTTGATCGTTTAGGGAATCGCGTTCCAGAACCAGCCGTTGCACCACCGCTGCGGCAATAGCCTCTTCTTCGCGCAAAGGGGGCAGTTTTTCTTCGGCGTTGGTGCGCGCACGGGCCTGTGCGGCGGCCTGGGTTTGTGCAGCCCCTGCGCCTTTGCTGGCCTCCGTTAAGGCATTTGCCGCGATTTGGCGTTCCTGATCCGCCTCGCGCCAGCGGCGATATAACAACAGCCCTTCAGCCCGGCGCAATTCGGTTGCAATTTCGCGATAGCGTGCGGCTTGACGTGCTTGGCGCGCCAGGGATTTCAGCTGTGTGTCCAGCTGTTCCAGCACATCCTCAATGCGTTCCAGATTGGTTTCGGTGCCTTTTAATTTCAACTCGGCCTCATGGCGCCGTTGATATAGGCCAGAAATTCCGGCGGCTTCTTCCAGCACCCGGCGACGGGTTTTAGGTTTGGCGTTAATCAGTTCTGAAATCTGCCCTTGGCGCACCAGTGATGGTGAATGCGCGCCGGTTGAAGCATCTGCAAACAGCATTTGCACATCGCGCGCCCGGGCTTCTTTGCCGTTGGTTTTATAGGCCGATCCGGCGTCACGTGTGATCCGGCGCACGATTTCCAGTTTGTCTTGGTCATTCAATCCTGCAGGGGCAAGACGTTCGGAATTATCGAGCGTCAACGTCACTTCGGCGTAGTTGCGCGCCGGGCGCGATGCGGCACCGGCAAATATTACGTCTTCCATGCCGCCGCCGCGCATGGCTTTGGCGCGGTTCTCGCCCATCACCCAGCGCAAGGCTTCCAGCAGATTGGATTTCCCACAGCCGTTTGGTCCAACCACACCGGTCAGCCCCGGCGAGATAATCAGCTCGGTGGGGTCAACAAAGCTTTTGAAGCCCAATAATCTGAGTTTGGTGAACTGCACACGGCCCGCCGTTAATGATTCCATTTAGAGAGAACAGGATTCCGGTTCCACCCCTGCAAAGTCAACTGTAAACCACAGGATATGCCCAAAATACCGGAGTTATCCACAAGATATCGTAGTTTTTGCGGAAATCCGCTTGTGCATTTCTGGACAAAGCATAGATTTGCCCCAAAAGGAGAATAAAATGACCACGCTTTTAACAATATCAGGTGCCTTACGCCCGCAATCCTATAACAGCATGCTTTTGCAAGAGGCCGCGCGCGTGTTCGCCGCTGATACGTTGACAGTGGCCGATCTACGCTTGCCGCTTTATGATGGTGATCTTGAGGATCGTGAGGGCATACCGCTGGCCGTGCAAACCCTGCACGCCCAAATCAAAGCGGCGGACGCCGTGATTATTTCCACGCCGGAATATAACGGCAATCTATCAGGTGTTTTGAAAAACGCGCTTGACTGGGTGTCGCGCATTCGCCCACACCCTTGGACTGGCAAACCCGTGGCGATTATGTCTGCGGCCAGCGGCCGGGCCGGTGGCGCACGTGCGCAGTTTTCTTTGCGTCACTGCATGACACCGTTTAGCCCTCGGATCCTGCAAGGGCCTGAGGTGATGATCGCCGCCGTCGAGCAGGCTTTTGATGAAAACGGCCGTTTAACAAACGCGCTTTCCCTAAAATCCCTCGATAAACTGATGGCAGAGCTAAAGGCCGCAATCAGCGCTTAATCGTCAAGGGTGCGCGCCTCGTCGATCAACATCACCGGGATACCGTTACGGATCGGAAAGGCCAGCCCTGCGGCCTTTGAGATCAATTCCTGCGCGGTCGAATCGTAGATCAAAAAATTGCGCGTGACCGGGCAAACCAAGGCTTCCAGCATCTTTGGATCACTCGTATGCGGCAAGGTTTCGGCCATGTTACACCAATATCATAGACGCCAGTTTGCGGCGGCCTTTTTGGGCGATTTCACTTTCAGGACCAAGGGCATCGAGCAGGGTGAAAAGTTGGGCTTTGGCCGCGCCATCGTTCCATTCACGATCTCGGCGAAAGGCCTCTAACAGTTCGTCAACCGCCTCCGCAACATCACCCGAGGCCGCCAGTGCCGTTGCCAGATCAAGGCGTGCCTGATGATCATCGGCGTTGGCGGCAAGGGTTGCCCGCAATTCAGCGCTCTCCCCCACTTCGGTGGCTGCATTAGCCAGTGCCAGTTGCGCCAAAGCTGCCGATAGGGCGGGATCGGATTTCTTATCCTCGGGAATTTGCGCCGCAAGATTTTCAGCCGAATCCATGTTGCCCTGGGCCAGATAAGCGCGCAGTAAACCGGAAATCGCCGCCATATTCCCGTCTTCTTCAGCCAAAATAGCACTGAAAGTTTGCACGGCGTCGTCCAGATCACCATCGCTTAGCATCTGTTCAGCCATTTCCAGCGCTTGTTCCATGCCCGCACCGCTGCCCATGGCGCTAACGCGTTGCACAAATTCTTTCAGCTCCGCGGGGCCTTGCGCCCCCATGAAACCATCCACGGGCTTGCCATCAACAAAGGCAAAAACCGCCGGAATGGATTTCACCTGCATCTGCGCGGCCATTTGTTGGTTCTCGTCGATATTAACTTTGACCATCTTCACAGCCCCGCCCGCCGCCTGCACAGCCGTTTCCAGCGCCGGTCCGAGGCTTTTGCACGGGCCGCACCACGGCGCCCAAAAATCTACAATTACCGGGGTTTCTTTCGATGCCTCGATGACATCTGCAACAAAGCTTGCGTCGTCAGTGTCCTTGACCAGGCTGGTGGTGTCTTGCAATTCCATAATATGTCTCCGAATGATTTGTTGCATCTTATTTGGGGATAAAGGGCGCGCGTATCAAGTGATATTCATCAAGACAGTATGTCGCGCCAGAAAATCCGCCTTAACCGCCATTGGTTTGCGCAAAATCAGCGTTTCGGTGTGAATATCGGGTAAATTGGGGGCACCGAACAGCTTGTTCGCCTCGGTTTTGGAAAATCCGGCGATCTGGATCGCTTCGAGCCACGCCGAAATTCTGTCAGCCTTTTTGATCTGCGCCTTAACACTTTTGGGGATTTTCGCCGGCACGCCAAAACGCAGATGCACCGCCGCCATCAAACGATCATCCATAGCCTTATACCCCGGCCCAACGGCCGCCTTTACTGGTGAAATCATGTCCCCGATCACATATTCCGGCGCATCATGCAACAGTGCCGCCATACGCCATTTTGCTGGCGCTTTGGGGGCTATCTGGCCGTAAATCCGTTCAACCAAAAGCGAATGCTCGGCAACAGAATACGGGAAATCACCCATAGTTTGCCCGTTCCAGCGCGCAACAAAGGCCAACCCATGCGCAATATCTTCAATCTCGATATCCAGCGGCGAAGGGTCCAACAAATCCAACCTGCGCCCCGATAACATCCTTTGCCATGCCCGTGTTGCCATATTCCCGCCCTCTATATGTGCAAAATTATATCTGAGATAAGAAATGCCACATAGTTTGGAGTCGCGCATCACTTTTTTTGATCCAAGTCTGATAGATTGGATTTGCGGTGTTATCTGATGCAGCAGTGTCGATTTG
>CAYSAZ010000102.1:0-7709 GCA_964429065.1 uncultured Rhodobacterales bacterium | reverse complement strand
CTTTTGCGCATAATACGCGGTTAAAGGAGCGGCACAATTCCGCGACAGGTCCAGAAGTGCAAAAACTTAGAAATTGCGCCGGTTCTCATTCTAGCAAAGGATGTGCTGGCGATGGTGGACGTGCCGGTGATTGTCAGCCACACAGGTATTCATGCACATTGCCCGGTCAAACGTAATTTTCTCGATGCGCTGGTGCAACAGATTGCGGCGGTTGGTGGTCTGATCGCCATTGGAATTGGCAGGAGATTACATGCGATGACAGCCCCAAAGGAGTGACCGCCACGATTATGGCCGCGATTGATCTGCTGGGCGTGGCGCATGTGTCGCGGCGCGGATTATGATGGCTTGGTTGAGACCTCGTTTGATATTTCCGAACTGGCGGACTTAACCGAACAGGCGGGTTTGCCAGACGAGGACACCGCCCTGGTTCTTGGCGGCTGATCTGCCGGATTAGTCATCGCCGATTTTGCCGCGCAGGTTTTTCAACTGCCCGCGTTGTTTTTTGCCATCCAGCCTGCGGCGTTTAGAGGCAAGCGTCGGGCGGGTTTTCACCCGTCGTTTGGGGCGGTGCAGGGCGGCCCGGATCAAGGCAACCAGCTTTTCTTCGGCCTCTGCACGATTTCGCGGCTGGGTGCGGTGCTTTTCCGCCGTGATAATAATCGCCCCGCTCGTAGTCCAGCGCCGCCCGGCCAAACGTTTCAACCGCACCTTGACGTCAGGCGCCAGATTAGGTGAACGTGCCGCCTCAAACCGCAATTCCACGGCGGTTGAGACCTTATTCACATTCTGCCCGCCCGGACCAGAAGAACGAACAAAGTTCTCGCTCAACTCCCAATCCTCAAGGGTGATATTTTCGGTAATCTGGATCATAATCCAAAGATATATGCTTGGCGTGCCATGAGAAAGACAATTCTGAGTGGGGTATGGTTCAGGTTTTGTTAATATTCATACTTTGGTCACATTTTTGCCGAGTCTTCGCCATGTTCCCTAATTATTAAGATTCGTGTAGCTGCAAAGCTTCTACCGGCATCGCGCTTATCAGCCCCACCCCGATTTCGCGATGCCGGTCACTTTCCCAAACATAAACTCTCTGGTCATGACAGCATTTTTGCGCGTATGCTTTGTGCAAAATTCAAGAATTGGCCAAATATCATGCGCGATTTTCATCTGCCCGGACGTTCCAGCGTTATCGCCAACAACGGTATGTGTGCGACCTCGCACCCGTTGGCGGCCAAGGTTGCTGTGCAAATGCTGGAGCAAGGCGGCAATGCTGTTGACGCGGCTATCGCTGCGGCTATGGTTTTAAACACGGCTGAACCGCTGATGACCGGCCTTGGCGGGGATTGTTTTGTGCTGCTCAAACCTGCGGGCACTGAGGATGTGATCGGGCTGAATGGATCGGGGCGTGCGCCTGCGGGGCTGGATGCCGCAAAAATCCGGGCGGATGGACACAGTGTTATGCCGGTGCACGGGGTGGAATCGATCACCCTGCCGGGGGCGGTTGATGCAATGGTGCGCCTGTCTAAAGACTGGGGCAAACTGGGGTTGAAGATCATCCTTGCACCGGCGATTCATTATGCTGAACAGGGCATTCCGGTTGCCGCGCGCACGGCCTCTGACTGGGCGCAAAATGCACAATCGCTGCATCAAAGCGCCAAATCACATTACCTGTTTGCCGGGAACACCCCGCAAGAAGGGCAGGTTTTTCGCGCGCCCCTGCAAGCCGAAGTTTTGCGCCGCATTTCCCTGCAAGGGCGCGCCGGATTTTATGAAGGCGAGGTGGCGGCCGATCTGGTGGCCTCGCTAAATGCTTTGGGTGGCTGTCATACGCTGGAGGATTTTGCCGCCACGGCCTGTGCTTACGTCACCCCGATTTGCGGCGACTATCGTGGCATGGAACTGCTGGAGTTGCCACCAAATGGTCAGGGGGCTACGGCAATTTTGATGGCAACTATTCTGGAGCATTTCGATATTGCTGCCCTTGAGCCGTTCGGGGCCGCGCGTGCCCATCTTGAGGCCGAGGCAGCAAAGCTTGCCTATGATGCGCGCAACCGTTTTATCGCCGATACATCCGCGCGCCTTGATCATATGATGTCCAAAGACACCGCCGCAAAACTGGCGGATCTGATTGATCCTGAACGTGCAATGCTGGCCCCGTCGCGCCTGACAGAATCTGTCCACAAAGAGACCGTTTATCTTAGCGTCGTTGATCGTGACCGCATGGCAGTGTCGCTGATTTATTCAATATTTCATGGCTTTGGCTCGGGCATGGCCTCGGATAAATTCGGGATATTGTTCCAAAATCGCGGGGCTGGTTTTACGCTCGAAAAGGATCATCCAAATGTGGTGGCGGGAGGTAAATGCCCTATGCACACGATCATTCCGGCAATGCTGAAAAAGGATGGGAAAATCATTATGCCTTTTGGTGTTATGGGCGGGCAATACCAACCAACCGGCCATATGCGGGTGCTGTCAAACATGGTTGATTTTGGAATGCCTGCGCAACAGGCGATTGACGGGCCGCGCAGTTTTCCAGACGGAGGGGCGTTGCAGCTTGAAAGCGGATATAGCGATGCGGTGTGCCAGAAATTGCGGGGTCTTGGCCATAATATCACCAGACCAGACGCGCCGTTGGGCGGTGCACAAGCAATCATGCTGGATCTGGAAAACGGCACGTTACACGGCGCTTCAGACCCGCGTAAAGACGGCTGTGCGCTTGGGTATTAACGTTACGTTAATTTTTGTATCTGTGGGTTGTAAACATGGAATATGTATTCTACATGCACAACCTGTGAAATAACAATTATGGAGATACAAATGTTTGCGCAGTTAAAGCAGCTAACCATTGGGTTGGCTCTTGGGGCAGCGATGCTACCCACAAGCACCCTAGCAAATCACGTTTCAATTAAAGCAATTGATGGCTCAGTTGAAGTTAAAGGGGAATTAATCGAATTTAGTGACGGGTATTATACCCTAAAAACCAAAGCTGGAATTGTGCGGATTTCTGCGTCAGAAGTAGTATGCACGGGCGATGGATGCCCCCAAACGCTGGGCACTACGATGGCAAAGGGCGGTGCTATTTTCATATCCGGCTCGGATTCCATGGGCATCGGCTTAATGCCGGAACTGTTGTCCGCATACGCAACAGAGCATGGTGGGCAGATCGAAGAACTGTCAGACATCACCGGCACCACATACAAACTAAGAAGTGGCGCAAACGGCTCAACTCTTGGTGATTTCACGGTACACCCGACAATTTCCAGCGCGGCATTTTCCAGTCTGATGGATGAAACCGCCGAAATTGGTATGGCTACACGGCGCATTCGCCCCCCAGAGGCCCAACAGCTGGCAAGCCTAGGTGCCGGGGACATGACTGGCGCGCGGCAAGAGCGTGTAATCGGCATTGGTGGTCTGGTTATGATCGTGCATCCCAGCAATACGCTAGGCACGATCGCGGCTAAACAAGTCGGGAAAATTTACAGTGGCCAGATTACCAATTGGAAAATGCTAGGTGGGCCGGATTTGCCAATTATCACCTATGGCCGCCAAGGAGATTCTGGGCCGGGGGGTATTTTTAACCATTTGGTTTTTGTCAATTTAGGCTTTACGCGCAGTGATGCAATTGAGGTTCTAAATTCAAATGCGGCCATGGTTACGGCGGTAAATACGCACCCAGGTGCCATCGGTTTTGTTGAGCACGCCTCAGCCGTTGAGGCCAATCCGCTAGCGTTCAAATCCCGCTGCGGAATTGTGTTTCGCCCAAATGCTTTTGCCTTAAAAACCGAAGAATACCCCTTTATCAGCCGCTTATACCTTTATAATCGCGCCGATAACACCAGCCCGGCAGCGCAGGGGTTTTTGGACTATGCGATTTCGTCGCGCGCCGATGATGTTGTGACGGATGCTGGCTTTATTGGCTTGGGAATTCTACGGGCCCAGCAAAATGCGATGGATGGGCGTTTGGGTACGTTGATGCATGCCCAGCTTAATGCCTCGGAACGTCCATTGGGCGATAAATTGGCCGTTGATTTGCTAAAATATGATCGGCTTTCAACGACAATCCGGTTTGCTTCTGGTTCTGCGAAAGTTAGCAATAAAGGTCTGGTCGATCTGGATCGTCTGGTGGAATATTTACAAACCCTGGAAGGTAAAGTTGAAATTTCCGTTGTAGGTTTTACCGATAGTGACGGCGGGTTTGCCATGAATGAACGGCTGTCAAACAACCGTGCGCAACGGGTAGCAACGGCGTTATTGCATGTTGGTGCGGATCGTATCGGGCCGAATGTATCCATCACTACCCGCGGCTATAGCGAACTTTCGCCCGCCGTGTGCAACATGTCTAAAAAGGCAAAAGGCATCAACCGCCGGGTGGAAATCTGGGTGCGCGAAACCAACTAAATACCTTGCTGGCCCATTTGATTTATGGGCCAGCCACAGCTTATAAGACCCGCCTCAAAGACGGCTGTCGGCTGGTTAGTGCATCTGCCCGCCGACATCGTATTGCCCATCCGACAGAGGGCCGAACATTTCGGCGACTTCGGGGTGATCAACCGGATCGCCGGAATCATCGACCAGCAGGTTTTGTTCAGACACATAGGCAACATAATATGACGCTTCGTTTTCTGCCAGCAGATGGTAGAACGGCTGGTCTTTTACGGGGCGCATTTCCTCGGGAATGGATTCCCACCACTCGTCGGTATTGTCAAACGTCGGGTCGATATCAAAAACCACACCGCGAAACGGATGCAAGCGATGCTTGACCACCTGTCCTAACGCGAATTTTGCCGATTTTTGCAACATGACTTACCCTTAGTGTTAACCAAGCCCCCTCTTACAGATTGCTTGACTTCCTGTCCATACAATCTGAAATGCAGGGAACTGTCAAAAAAGGTACGCATATGGTTCTGGTTCTTCAAGTTTTGCAAATCATTGCCCCGGTGATTATTCTGGCGGGCGTCGGGGTGGCTTGGGTCAAGCTGGGGCTGGAATACCGGGTGCAGTTTGTCACCCGTTTAACCATGTCCCTGTCCGTACCGGCGCTAATTTTTGTAGCCCTGGTCAAAACCGAGATTGAACCCCAAGCCCTGCGCAACACCGCGCTGGCGGCACTTGTAAGCTATGGTGCGGTGGCGGCTGTTATTTATGCCCTGATCAGGGGTGCGCGGCTGGATATGCGCACGTATCTGGCACCGCTGACTTTTGGTAATACCGGCAATCTGGGGCTGCCACTGGCGCTGTTTGCCTTTGGCGGGGTCGGGCTGGATTACGCGGTGATTGTCTTTGCAATCATGGCCGTGTTGTCCTTTACCATCGGGGTTTGGGTGGTTTCCGGGCTTGGCTCACCCAAAGCGGCGTTTAAGGAACCAATTGTCTGGGCGACCCTTTTGGGGGGCATATTTCTGGTGCAGGGCTGGACCTTGCCGACGTGGAGCATGAACACGCTGGAGCTGCTGGGGCAGATTGCCATTCCGGTGATGTTAATCACATTAGGCGTGGCGATGGTGCGGCTACACCCGGGGTTTATCACGCGGTCTATCTGGCTGGCGGCGGTGAAATATATCATTTGTGTGGCTGCCGCTTGGGCTGTGGGCACGATATTTTCCTTGCCGCCTGTGGCGTTGGCGGTGCTGATACTACAGGTCTCGACTCCGGTGGCAGTTACATCCTATATGCTGGCTGAGAAATACAAGGCTAACAGCGATCAGGTTGCCGGGCTGGTAATGGCTTCGACGTTGATGTCAATTGTCGCAATTCCGCTTATTCTGGCCTTTCTGGTATAGGAAACCCAATGGAAAAACGTTCCGAATTGCTGATGCCTGCGGGCAATCTGCGCAAGTTGAAAATGGCCGTACTTTATGGTGCTGATGCGGTTTATCTGGGCACGCCGGATATGTCTTTGCGCACAAAATCGGAATTTTCGCTGGAGGATGTGATTACGGGTGTCGAATTTTGCCACGCCCATGGCAAACGCGCCTATCTGACGTTGAACTTGTTTTCACACAACAAAGATGTGCCAAAGCTGAAAGAATATATCGATACGATCCGCAAAGTAAAACCCGACGGTTTAATCATTGCGGACCCCGGTATCTTTCAGTTTGTTAAAGAACACGCACCGGAATTACCACTACATATCTCAACACAAGCTAACGTATCTTCATGGTTATCGGTGAAATTCTGGCAAGCTCAAGGGGCTGATCTGGTGGTGCTGGCGCGTGAGGTCTCGTTCAACGAGCTAATCGAAATTCGCCAAAAATGCCCTGACATCCAGCTAGAAGCCTTTGTGCACGGCGCCATGTGCATGACCTATTCGGGGCGCTGCCTTTTGTCCAATTTCATGTCGGAACGCGGGGCAAATCAAGGCAATTGCGCCAATTCCTGCCGGTGGAATTACAACGTGCGCATGCGCCTGAAGGACGGCACGATCGAGGCGCTGGATATTAATGAAGATAACAAAGACATGTTCGAATTCCTGCTGGAAGAAGGTTGCCGCCCCGGCGAGCTGATGCCGATTGAGGAAGACGGGCGCGGGTCGTATATCCTGAATTCTCGGGATCTGTGCATCATGCCGAAACTGGATGAATACTTGCGGATTGGCGTGGACAGCCTAAAGGTTGAGGGGCGTGGAAAATCTGAATATTACGTTGCCGTAGTAGCGCGTGCCTACCGGATGGCGATTGATGATTATTATGCGGACCCCGAAAACTGGGACCCGCGCAAATACATGCATGAACTAGATAGCGTCGGCAACCGCGGCTATACGCTGGCGTTCCATGACGGGCGGCTATCCAATTACGCCCATGACTATGAACATACCGCCAGCATGGCACAATGGGAATATGCAGGCGTGGTGCGCGAGGTTACGGACGATGCGTTTCTGGTCGATGTGAAAAATAAGCTTGAGGCGGGCGAGGTGCTGGATTTCATATCCCCCATCAGCCGTGAAACCGTGTTGCTGCGGGCCTATGATTTTGAGGTGGCCGATACCGGCGAACGCCGCGATGTGATCCATGGGGGCACCCAAACCACCATTCGTTTCCCGTTTGATCTGTTTGACCATGAAGATATCGAGGACCTAAAGGCGCGTTTCCCGGCCTATACAGTGCTGCGCAAGGAAAAGGCCTTGAATGCAGAACAGTGGAACCGGGTCAAGTTTGACAAGTTGGTGCAAGGGCTTGAGGTAGCAGACAAGCGCAATGACGAAGCTTATGAAAAACGCCGAGATGCTCTGGCCGATTCAATTGGCCAAGACCTAAACGCCCGACGGTTTAAAACCAATCGTGTCGGCACTGAAGGGTGCTGTGGCAAGGGTTGTAACGGCTGCATGATTTTCTGGCAGGATGATACCTATGCCCGCGCCCGTGAAACTTTGCTGAAACGCAAACAAGGTGAACAGCTGAGCAACCAAGAGGCCAAGGAACTGCGGTTGACCTAGCATCAGGTGAGATTGATCTAAAAATGTCCATGGCAGTGATACGTATCGCTGATAAAGCCATAACCCAGCCCTCAAAACAGATGACGGTGCAATGCCAATCGTTGGATCTAGCCAGCAGATTTCTGTCCGGGTTCTGTGGGACTGTATTCAGGCGGCGCATTTCACTTGCGCAGTTAGAGATTTCCTGGACAAGGCCTTTGGGGGAATACCTTAAAAACGTTGAAACAACTTTGGCTCGCTTTGCAGGCCAGTCTCGCCAATAATATAGTTAGGCTTG
>CAYSAZ010000101.1:0-8344 GCA_964429065.1 uncultured Rhodobacterales bacterium | reverse complement strand
CGTAGGTATACCGCGCTGAAGCGCATGTTTTCGAATCTGCGTAAGTGTCTGGTTGTGCACGCAGTCCCGAGCTAGCCCGTCTCACCTAAATTTCCCTGATAACAGGGAAAATATAGGGAAATATCACGATTTTGGGCTGATATGGAAGAATTCACGTCGAATCGGAACGTAATAACAGCGACTTGCAGCTAATTTCCCAAATAAGATTAACAGGGAAATTTATTTAGTTATCAGGGAATGTATTTCTGATGTCAGGGAAAGTAAGTTGAATACAAGAAATCTAATTGGACATATTCTCGTGGCTCAAATCGTCTTCACCGACCCGTCGAGAAATCGCTTTTTCGATCGATTCCGTTGATTTTATAGTGCACGTTACAGACAATCTGCGCTAAAGCGTGACAAGTCAAAGTACCAAAAAAGTAGAATTCATAGGTCGAACGCTTTGAAGTCATCGTTTAGCTATTGATACAATTCGGCGAATTGCGCCGTGGTAAGATCCCCAAGGCTGCGGCCAATAATCTGCAAGCCAGTCGGAAGGCCGTCGGGAGATGGTTTCCCACCGGCTCCAGAAAGTGGTGTGGCATACAACAACGGCGGTAGTGCTTTGCGTGGGTCTACCCGTACAGCTCCGCGGAATCCGGTGTCGCTATGCGCTTAATGCGTCCTGAATACTGTCAGGGTTGCACTGACCAGTTGGTTGACCCGCAAGCAGATGGCCTGACAAAGCCGCCAGATTAGTTCGAACCAGTCTCGGTTTCCGCTATTTGGTGAAGATCATGCTGAATAAAGACGCCGCCCTTTTCGCCCACGATAAATTAACCTGATAACGCCAAACTTTTGTTCAGTCGCAAGAAATATTTTGCCATTGAACGCTGGCGGCGGCTATTTGCTTGCCGTTAATAACATGCGGTTCAACATCGTAGTTAAACAAAAACCGGACATTACCAGCGTCGCGAACCCGTACACCCAACGGCAATGCCTCTGCTTTGATGCCAATATTGGCACATATTCGGGTCAATACTCGTGTTAACGCCAGTTGGTCGGCCCAGCCGGCAATATATTGCAACTTTGTAGTGCCTATTATTGCCGGATCGTTTTTCGAAGTTGTCTCTATAATCGGCATGTTAGTTGATGTTTTCTCAAACCAGTGGACAAAAAGCCCAGGTTCAAGCAGAGGAATATCAACGCCCGGACGCAGTGTTTCTACATACTCGACAGTACAGTCCAGCCCCGGAATATCCGGCGCGAGCTGGTCAGGTATCTGCATGTTATCGGTTTTTGACCCACTGCGTGGCCCCGCCAAAACCGCACCGGAAAAGCGCTTCAGCGCTTTGCGAAATTCATGGCTTAGCGACATCAGCCCGGGGAGAACCACCAACTTGTAGCCTGTCAAATCAGCCGTATCGGCCGGAATAATGTCAATCGACAGGCCAAGTTTTCGCATCGCGCGGTAATAATCAAACACCAGCCGGAAATAGTCAATATCTTTACCTTGCGGTTGGGCCTCCCATGCCCACTGGGATTGATAATCAAACACCAGCGCAACGGGGGCTTGAGATACCGAAATATCGGGCATTTCCTTTAACTCGGCGGCAACCTGAGCGGCCTCGGCCAATGCAGGGGCTGGCACATTATCGGGGCGCAACAGGCCCGCATGCATTTGCTCTTGTGCAAACGGAGCCTGCCGCCAGCGAAAATAACATACGGATTCTGCTCCGTGGGCAAACGCTTCCCATGTCCAAAGCCGCACCATGCCGGATAGGGGGGCAGGGTTATAATCGGCCCAGTTTACCGGGCCGGGTTGTTGCTCCATCACCCAAAGACGCCCGCGGCCTACACCGCGATAAAGATCGTGGTGAAAGGCTTGAAAATCCGGGTCTCCTTGGCGACAGAACCGGTTTTTCCAGTTTTCATCCTGATCGGAACGTCGTTCCAGACTGCCCAGTGGATAGCTGTCCCAACTGGCAATATCGAGGTCTTTGCCAACGTCAAAATGGTCAAACCCGGTAATTCTTCCCATATAATTATGGATAAGCGGCGCGTCGGTGTGTTTGCGCATCACGTCCACTTGTGCACGATTGAACGCCACCACCTGATCGGATGTATAGCGCCGGAAATCCAATACATGTGCTGGATTGGGTTCAGTTACGGTAAGATTTGGTAGGTCAATTTCATTGAACTCGGCATATTCCATCGACCAGAAAACATTACCCCACGCAGCATTTAACGCCTGAGGAGATTGATATTTTTGCGCCAACCAGTGGCGAAACCCGATTTGGGCGGCGTTGGAATAGGACAGCGCGGTGTCATGACAGTCATATTCATTGTCGATTTGCCACGCCTGCACATGCGGATTGGCGCCATAGCGTTCGGCCAGCAGGCGCGCGATGCGCGTGGCCTCGTCGCGATACCCGTCATGCGAGAAACAATAATGCCGCCGAGAACCAAACTTGCGCGGGTTTCCCAGCGCATCAACGGCGAGCATATCGGGCCATTTGTCCAGCATCCAGCGCGGCGGTGTGGCTGTTGGTGTGCCAAGAACCACCTTTAGCCCTGCATCGCCGAGGGTTGAGATCGCGCGGTCCAGCCAGCCCCAATCAAACTTTTCGGGTTGCGGTTCCAGTCTGCTCCACGAGAATTCGCCGATCCGCACCCATGCCAGGCCGGTTTTCGCCATCAGCGCGGCATCTTTGGCCCACATTTCCTCGGGCCAGTGTTCGGGGTAATAACAAGTGCCGAGTGCACGTTTATAAGGCAATTTGATGTTCCTTTTGGCCCGTGGTTTCGGTTTGAAGCGCAAATGTTTTTCCGGCGTCCGGCTGCTTTGGTCGCAGGCCTTGGGTGGCCGAAGTTACAAACAGGGTTTGAAGGGTGTCGCCCCCAAATGCCGGGCAGGTTATTTGGCTGGTTGGCAAATCAAATGACTGCAAAAATGCGCCACTGGCTGAATATTGCGCCACCCGCGCCGCGCCCCATTGGGCATTCCAGAAATTCCCGTCCGCGTCGATCACCGCGCCATCAGGGTTGATACCTGTGCCGTTGAAATCAATAAAGTTTTCCGGATATCCCGTTGGCCAGCCGTCCTTCTCATGCAGTTTTTGCCGCCAAATTATGGGGTTGGATGTGTCTGTAAAATACCCGTATTGCCTGTTTGGCGAAAAACAAATTGCATTCGGGATGGTGATTGGCGCGAATAATTGCCGCAGCTCACCCTGAAAATACCGATAAATTGCTCCTGCATCTGGCTCGGCATTTTTGCCCATCGTGCCAATCCAGAAGCCGCCCCAAGGGTCAGCGCGCCCATCATTCGAACGGGTGATTTTATTGTCAGCCTCAAGCGGATGCAAAATTTCCTGAGTTCTACTGTTCGTATCATATCGCAGCAAAGCCGTTTCACTGGCGATCAGCAACGTGTCGCTGTCTATCCATCCTGCGGCGGAAACATGTTCGTTGAACTGATGTTTATCGCGCTTTGTCAGCAAGGTTTTGCCTAGAATATCGAACCAGAACAATTCGTTGCGTTCTGGGTGCCACAATGGTCCTTCGCCAAGCTTACAACAGGTTGCATCAAATATCATGCTGTTGCCGCATCATAGGCAGCCACAGCCAATGCCGCTGCTTTTGCGACTTTCCCCACAGGATCGCCCGCGCGGTATAATGATGTGCCAAGGCCAAACCCGTTCGCGCCCGCCTTGATCCAGCTTGCAAAATTTTCTGGCCCGGCTCCGCCAACGGCAAATACAAGGGTTTCTGGCGGCAAGACCGCGCGCAATGCCTGCAAACCATCAGCACCCATTTTGAATGCAGGAAATATTTTCAATCCGTCAGCTCCGTATTTGAGCGCGGCAAAACACTCGGATGGTGTTAAAACTCCGGGATAGGAGGTCAATCCTTGTGCTTTGGTTGCCGCAATAACATCTGGATCACAATTTGGCGAAACAATCAGGCTAGCGCCAGTTGCTGCAACATCGGAAACTTGCTGGGTGGTTAAAACCGTACCCGCCCCAAATTCGGCACTGTCGCCAAATTCCTGCACCATCATTTCGATGCTTTTCAACGGCTCTGGCGAGTTCAGCGGCACTTCGATTTTGGTAATTCCAGCGGCAATAAGCGCCGCGCTAATTGGCAGGCAGTCAGCTGGTGTTAAACCACGCAAAATGGCGATCAGGTTTCTGGACATAAATTAATGGCTCCGATTGAAGGCGACCTGCAAACCTTTGATGGTCAAGGGATCAACAGCAAAGTTTTCTGCCGAACATTTTTGGCTGTTCAGCGCAAGACGATAGGTTTTCGCGAGGGTTTTCTCACCAAGGATGACAACCTGCTGGTTTTGCCAAAATGCTGTGCTGGCCGCTAGCTCCAGCCCGATCAGCAAGCCTGACAAGCGCGCCCGCGCCGCTGCGCTGTCGAGTTCTGAAATCAACGATTCAGCCCGCAATCTAAACAGGTTGCCCGCAAATTCAGCCGGTGCAGACAGCGTTTGGCCAAGCGCACCAAGAAATGCATCATTGTCCCACGCATCACCCTGAATAAAGTGTTTTAATACAGATTTTTTTGAGAGCAATGCGAACAATTCACCAGTCATATATGTTTTGAAGTGCTGGATCATGCCATTGTCGATCTGCACCCATTTGGTGTGGGTTCCCGGCAGACATATTGTGCCGGAGAATTTGGAATGGTCCGCGAGATAACCGGCAAGCTGGGTTTCCTCGCCGCGCATTACATCAGCCGGGTTTTCCTGTTTAACACCAGGTACGACAAAAACACTTAGGCGCTTGTCATTACATTTCACCTGAACAACGTCACCGTTGACAACAGGTATGCAAGGGGTTGTGCGGTAGGGTGCTTCTATCCATCCTAAACGCGACCCAACCATACCACAACAAATCACCGGCGTAGGGCCATCGCTTAGCCAATCTGAAACCAATGCCAACAGTGCTGGTTCAAAATCGTCTCGATCAAGCCCGCCCATTCCGGCATCAGAAACTCGTTTCTCCAACACCGCGCCGTGGGTATCCATTGCCCAAACCCGAAGGTTGGTTGTGCCCCAGTCTACTGCGATCCAGTCGGGTTTTATCATCCTGTCACCACCACGCCGCCGTCAACAACCAAGGCTTGGCCCGTCATCATCCGGCTGGCTTTCGAGGCCAGAAACAGCGTTGCGTCCACCACGTCTTGTGGCACCAGATGTTCTTTTAGGCATTGTTTTTCCAGATGTGCCGCCAGTGATGCCTTGTCTGCCCAAAGATCAAGCTGGCGTTTGGTCAGCACCCAGCCGGGCATCAGCGCATTTACCCGAATATTATCCGGCCCCAATTCACGCGCCAAACCCCGTGTCAGTCCGGTAATCGCGGCCTTTGCGGCCACATAACCGGGGTATCCCGCGCCACCCATCATATAGGAAATCGAGGAAAAGTTGATGATAGACCCGCCTTGCGCCTTCATGCCCTCAGCCACTGCTTGTGCCGTAAAGAAATGCGGGCGCAGATTTACATTCATACCGTTATCCCAGTCATCCGAACTGGTATCCGCCAAGGTGTGGCGGCTGTCATTGGCGGCATTATTAACCAGAACAGTTACCGGTCCGTTGGCTGCGGCGGCTTGTTTGATGGCAGCTTGCAGCGCCGCAACATCTGTGATGTCACATCTAATAAACAGCGGTGTGCGGCCATGTTTTTTGGTCATGTCTTGCACAAATTCCGACGCGTCCGAGCGTTGCACAAAGACAACATTTGCACCTTGTGCCATGAAGCCGTCGGTAAGCGACGCGCCAATGCCGGCACCCCCACCGGTAATAAACACCGATGCGCCTTTGAGGTCGTGAAAGGTAACATATGTCATTTAGTGGGACTCCCGGGTGACAAGGCGGGTATCTTTACCCACCAGAAAATCGAGGTCTGCGCCTTTGTCGGCTTGCAAGACATGATCGATATAAAGTTTGGCATAACCGCGCGTATAATGCGGCTCCTCAGGCTGCCATACGGCCCTGCGTTTGGCCAGTTCTGCATCATCAACAAGCAATTCCAACACCCCCTCAGAGGTGCTAAGCCGAATACGATCACCGGTTTTCACCAGCCCTAGCGTGCCACCTGCATTTGATTCAGGCGAGACATGCAAAACCACCGTGCCAAAGGCCGTGCCGGACATGCGCCCGTCTGAAATCCGCACCATATCACGCACGCCCTTTTCGACCAATACTTGGGGGATCGGCATGTTTCCAACCTCGGGCATACCGGGATACCCCTTTGGGCCACAGCCTTTTAGAACCAGAATCGTGTCTTTGTTAACGGGGAGGTCTGGGCGGTCGATATTGGCTTTCATGTCTTCGATATTCTCAAAAACAAAGGCCTCGCCTTCGACGTTCAACAGCTCGTCCGAGGCAGCAGAGGGTTTGATTATTGCACCGTTCGGTGCAAGATTACCCCGAAGAACGCGCAGACCGGCAGCGGGTTTTAACGGCGCGTCATACGCATAAATCACATCGCGATTATAAACCTCGGCCCCGTCGGTGTAGGCCAGGATATCGCCACCCAACACGGTTTTTGCAGGGCGCAATTGGTCACGCAATTCATTCAGAACCGCAGGCATTCCCCCCGCATAACAAAAATCTTCCATCAGGTATTTTCCTGAGGGCATACAGTTAACCAAGAGCGGGATTTCGGCGCCGATTTCAAAATCATCCAAGGACAGATCGACCTCGGCGCGGCCTGCTAATGCCAGCAAATGCACCACCGCGTTTGTGGACCCACCCACAGCAGCATTGGCCAGAATACCATTTTCAAAGTTGGCTTTTTGCAGGATTTTGGAGAGCAGCAGGTCTTCGTCTACCATTTCCACAATCCGTTTGCCGGTCAGATGCGCCAGCGCGGTGCGCCGTGCATCAACGGCGGGCAGGGCGGCGTTTGTGGGCAGGCTAAGCCCCATGGCCTCAACAATACTGGCCATAGTGGAGGCCGTGCCCATGGTCATGCAGACACCAGCGGACCGGCTCATGCCGCTTTCGGCGCTCATAAAATCTTGCAAGGTCATGTCACCGGCGCGCACGTCTTCGGAAAATCTCCAGACATCCGTGCCAGAGCCGATATCGCGGCCCTTGAATTTGCCGTTCAGCATCGGCCCTGAGGACACAACGATGGTCGGTAAATCAACGCTGGCCGCGCCCATCAATTGGCCCGGCGTGGTTTTATCACAGCCGCCCAGCAGCACGACGCCATCGATGCCATACGCACGAATGCTTTCCTCAACATCCATCGCCAACAGGTTGCGAAATAGCATTGCCGTGGGTTTCATCTGGGTTTCGCCCAAGGACATTACCGGAAATTCAACCGGAAAGCCGCCAGCCTCCCAAACGCCACGTTTCACGGCCTCAGCCAATACCCGCAGACCAGAATTACACGGGGTAAGTTCGGACCATGTGTTGCAAATGCCAATGATCGGACGCCCGTCAAACGCGTGGTCAGGAAAACCCTGATTTTTCATCCAGCTACGATGGATAAACCCGTCTTTATCAAGTTTGCCATACCAGTTCTGTGATCTGCGTTTTTTATCGGTCATTTTTGTGTCCAGTGCGGAAGCCAGTCGCGGTGCGCGATCAGCAATTCTTCGGTCATAGCTTTGATCTGGTCAAGGTCCAGTTCGGCTGCGGTATGGGGGTCCAGCATGGCGGCATGATGGATGTGGTCAATGTCTTCATGGATCAGCGCGGCCACGGTTAATTCCTGCACGTTGATATTGGTACGCATCAGGGCAATAAGCTGTGGTGGAATGTTTTCAACCACGGTTGGCTGAATGCCGTTTGAATCTACCAAGCACGGCACTTCGACCGCGCAGCCTGCGGGCAATTGCGGAATATAGCCTTTATTGGCAATATTGCCGTAAATCACCGAAGCCGTGCCCGTGATCATTGAATTCATGATTAACGCCGCATATTCATGGCTTTGCTTAACTTCGATGGTATCAGCAGATTTAAAGGCCTCGGCTTGGGCTTTCCAGCTTTTGATCTGCTCAACACAGCGTTTAGGGTATTCGTCCAGCGGCACGCGGTATTTCTCAATCAGGTCATCACGACCGTTCTTGATGAAATATGGCGTGTATTCGGCAAAATGTTCCGAGCTTTCGGTGACAAAATACCCGACCCGCATCAGCATTTCATACCGGACTTTGTTCATGCAGCGTGGCTGGTCTGGGTTGATCTTTGGCACGATCTTGCCCGAGGCATACCCCGATTTTAACGCGGGATACAAATCGCGATAACCGCCGTTGGGCAGTTTTTCCTCAAGGGTCAGATAATATGCCATGTGGTTGATGCCAGCGCACTGGTAGCGCAGGTTTTCTGGCGCAATCT
>CAYSAZ010000100.1:4293-8347 GCA_964429065.1 uncultured Rhodobacterales bacterium | reverse complement strand
GGAATGGTGGGTGATGAGAGGCTCGAACTCCCGACATCTTCCGTGTAAAGGAAGCGCTCTACCAACTGAGCTAATCACCCATTCCGTGGAAGGCTGATAACGCCCTGTGCCGCACTCTGCAAGAGGGAAAACGAGAATTTTATCCGCTTGCTCTGAAAAGCCATGCTTCGTTTAAACGGACAAACCTTTAATGGGCTGTCGCACTGCCCATATCGCCTTTCTTGGCCAGAATTGCCGCAGCTTTTGCGGCTTCGGCGGCCTCATCCCATTCAATCGCTTCAGGCATGCGTGTCAGCGCCAGTTCTAAAACATCCATCACGTTTGAAACCGGGATGATTTTCAGGCCGTCCTTGACCACATCAGGAATTTCAGCGAGATCTTTTTCATTGTCGCTCGGGATCAACACCGTAGTAATCCCGCCGCGCAAGGCCGCCAGCAGTTTTTCCTTTAGCCCGCCGATGGGCAGGACATTACCGCGCAGGGTCACCTCGCCGGTCATGGCAATATCGCGGCGCACCGGAATGCGCGTCAGCACCGAAACAATCGAGGTCACCATGCCCACACCCGCGCTTGGCCCATCTTTGGGCGTTGCCCCTTCGGGTACGTGTACATGGATGTCGATTTTCTCAAATTCCGGGGGTTCGATACCCAGCGTAACAGAGCGCGAGCGCACAAAACTGGCCGCCGCCTCGATGGATTCCTTCATCACATCGCCTAGCTTGCCAGTGGTTTTCATCCGTCCTTTGCCGGGCAGACGCAACGCCTCGATTTGCAACAAATCGCCCCCCGCTTGCGTCCAGGCAAGGCCCGTAACCACACCGATTTGATCTTCATCCTCCGCCAACCCGAATTTAAACCGCTTCACGCCTAGAAAATCACCGATGTTTGCGCTGGAAATTGTTATGCTTTCGGCGCGTTTCATCACGATTTCAGTCACAGCTTTGCGGCAAAGCTTGGCGATTTCACGTTCCAGGTTACGCACCCCGGCCTCGCGGGTATAATAGCGGATAATGTCAATCAGCGCATCGTCTTGCAGCGCAAATTCCCCCGCCTTCAGCCCATGGCCTTTGATCTGTTTGTCCAGAAGATGCTGGCGGGCAATTTCGGTTTTTTCCTGCTCGGTATAGCCAGCCAACGTGATGATTTCCATGCGGTCCAGCAGCGGGCCGGGCATGTTATAGGTGTTAGCTGTGGTCAGAAACATCACATTGCTAAGATCATATTCGACCTCTAAATAGTGGTCAACAAAGGTGCTGTTTTGTTCAGGATCGAGCACCTCTAACATGGCGCTGGCCGGATCACCGCGAAAATCCTGGCCCATTTTGTCAATTTCATCGAGCAAAATCAGCGGATTGATCGATTTGGCTTTCTTCATGGATTGAATGATTTTACCCGGCATAGAGCCAATATAAGTGCGTCGATGCCCGCGAATTTCGCTTTCATCACGCACGCCGCCCAAAGATATGCGGATAAATTCGCGTCCGGTCGCGCGGGCCACAGATTTACCAAGACTGGTTTTGCCAACCCCCGGCGGGCCAACCAGACATAAGATCGGGCCGCGGGATTTCTGGCTGCGTTGCTGCACAGCCAGATATTCGACAATGCGTTCTTTGACTTTTTCCAGCCCGTAATGATCCTCGTCCAGTATCACCTGCGCTTTGGCAAGATCTTTTTTAACCCGCGTGCGCTTATTCCACGGGATCGACAACATCCAGTCCAGATAATTGCGCACCACGGTGGCCTCTGCCGACATAGGGGACATGTTTTTCAGCTTTTTCAGCTCACCCTCGGCCTTTTCGCGCGCCTCTTTGGACAGCTTTACACCGGAAATACGTTCTTCCAGCTCACCGATCTCACTTTGACCTTCTTCGCCATCGCCCAATTCTTTCTGGATCGCTTTCATCTGTTCGTTCAGATAATATTCCCGCTGGGTGCGCTCCATCTGGGTTTTTACGCGGGATTTAATTTTCCGCTCGACCTTCAGGACCGACATTTCACTATGCATCAACGCAAATATCTTTTCGAGCCGCGCACTAACCTCACTGATTTCCAGCAAAGTTTGTTTTTCAATAATATTCACCCCCAGATGTCCGGCGATGGTATCGGCCATTTTACTTGCGTCACTGGCATCGGTTACCGCAGAAACGGCGTCTTCGGGGACGTTCTTATTTAGGCGTGCATAGCGTTCAAATTCAGATAAAACCGAGCGGGAAAGCGCTTCGAGCGTATCAGGGTCACCGTCTGTTTCCACAACTAATGCGGATTCGGCCTCAAAGAAGGACTCGTTTTCGATAAATTGCGTGATACGGGCGCGCTGCTTGCCTTCAACCAGCACTTTGACAGTGCCATCGGGCAGTTTTAAAAGTTGTAGAACATTCGCTAAAACCCCGATTTTATTAATGGTTTCGACCGTTGGATCATCCTCAGAGGCGTGCATCTGGCTGGAAAGCAATATCTGTTTGTCGTCGTTCATCACCTCTTCGAGTGCGCGTACGGATTTTTCACGCCCCACAAAAAGGGACACGATCATATGAGGGAAAACGACGATATCGCGCAATGGGAGCACGGGATATGTTACATTGTGCGTCTTGGTCATGGGCATTCCTTGTTTCGACAGGGGCGCGCCCCTTTTGCTTGTCTATAATTTGGAGGTCAACAAGGCGACATTCAAGAGCTTATTTGGATGTATTCCGGTTTTGTTCAGGGTTTTTACGTAAATTCTGTGTGTTTTTAAGCCTAGCATCAAAAGGACATCTCTAATACATTTATGCATTCGCACGCCACAACCCAAACTACCCGGCGGTTAGATATCACAAAACTATCAAAATAGGGTGACTTATCCATGATAACCAGCAAGCGCATCGTGCTCTCCAGCGATCATGCGGCCATTCAGCTCAGGCAGACGATTGGCGTTCATATCGCAGCACATGGCTGGGAGGTGGTCGATATCGGGCCGACGACGCCGCAGAGCACCGATTATCCCAGGCACGGCGAAGCGGCGGCGCAGCTTGTTGCCTCTGGCAATTGCCAGCTTGGCATCATCCTATGCGGCACTGGCCAGGGTATTATGATGGCGGCAAACAAGGTAAAGGGCATCCGTTGCGGCGTTTGCGCTGACACATTCTCGGCCCGCATGATCCGCCAGCACAATGATGCCAACATGCTGTCATTAGGTGTGCGCGTGCTCGGCGACGGGCTGGCGCTCGATATTGTAGACGCGTTCCTGAGCGCCGATTTTGAGGGCGGCCGACATGCGACGCGGGTAGAGATGATTGAGGCGTTGGAGCAGTAGAGAACGGAATTGGTATTAATGCATGGGAGTATAATATAGATCAAAAGCTGATTTATTCAGTATCAACCAAGTTTCCGCACCCTTGATTTTTCTTTGAACAATATGACCCTTTGCCATTTTTGCAATATGAAAAGCCAATGTTGAAGGCGTGAAGCCGCTGCGTGATAGCAGGCTATGAAAAGGCATTCCAACAGCTCCATATTCGCGCAAAATCTGAAACAGCATTTGGCGCCTTGGGTGCGCAAGCCCATTAAAGAAATCTGCTGATATTTTCTGTTTGTACGTTGGTTTCATTGTGAAATCTTTCATTTTCCGGTTTCTACTAACCTAGGTTAGTAGTTTTGGATTAACAAAAGGTAATGCATTGAACACCACGCCAATAACCTATGTTCATAACCGTTTATTGCGCTACATGTACTTAAATCAGCGCAATATCCCCTTTCGCGCGCAGCTCGTGAAAGGCGCCCACAAAATTCGGCAAGCAACCCTGCGAAATTGCCCCACGCAGCCCCTGCATCAGTTCTTGATAATAATGCAGGTTATGCCAGGTGATCAACATTGATGATATGATCTCTTGCGCCTTAAAAACATGGTGCAAATAGGCGCGCGAATAATTTTGACATGTCGGGCATGTGCACATTAAATCAAGCGGGCGGGGATCATCTGCATGACGGGCATTTTTGATATTGATCGCCCCCATGCGGGTTTGCGCCTGCCCCGTGCGCCCCGAACGGCTGGGCAAAACGCAGTCAAACATATCCA
>CAYSAZ010000100.1:0-4193 GCA_964429065.1 uncultured Rhodobacterales bacterium | reverse complement strand
GCTGGATTTCCATGGAGCGTTCCGGCGTGAGGTTATGTTCAGATCCATCAATGTGGGATTTGAATTTCACGCCTTCCTCAGTCAGCTTGTTCAAATCCGACAGGCTCATCACTTGAAAACCGCCAGAATCCGTCAAAATCGGCTTGTCCCAGTTCATGAATTTATGCAGCCCCCCAAGGCGCGCAATGCGTTCTGCCGTCGGGCGCAACATCAAATGATAGGTGTTGCCAAGCAAAATATCCGCCCCCGTGGCCGCAACATTTTCCGGCATCATCGCCTTGACGGTCGCAGCTGTGCCCACGGGCATAAAGGCCGGTGTGCGGATATCCCCGCGCGGGGTCTGTAAAACGCCAGTGCGGGCGCGACCTTGGGTTGCCGAGACTTTAAACCTGATGTTTTTCACAAAATTTCCTGACATTTTTGACCTGATGCGGGTTTGATCTCAAATTTGTCGCAGATACAAGTCTTTGCATCATCTGGACGTCGGCAATGTTATACCCTATATGTTTAGTCAAGAATTATAAAATTAGGATAAAATAATGAACGCCGAGAGTGAAACACCCATGGAAGGCACGCCGCTGATCAAACCTTCAAGCACAGATCATCCGCTCTATGATACGATTGTCGAGGCGTGTCGCACCGTTCATGACCCTGAAATTCCAGTGAATATTTATGACCTTGGCCTGATCTACACGATCGAGATCAATGCTGACAGTAACGTGCAGGTCTCTATGTCCCTCACCGCGCCGGGGTGTCCGGTGGCTGGCGAAATGCCCGGCTGGGTTGCCGACGCCATCACGCCTATTCCCGGTGTTGGCACCGTAAATGTCGCCCTGATCTGGGAGCCGCCCTGGGGTATGGATATGATGTCAGACGAGGCGCGTCTGGAATTGGGCTTTATGTAATGGCTGGAGTTGTCCAAAATCTGATCTACCGCGTCAGTATTTCGGCAATTATCGGCGCGATTGTCGCCGGAGGTTTGGTGTATCTTAATACCGAACGTGTTAATCGCGGGCTGCGCACGGATATGGTCAGCTATAATAAGTACCGTTTAGAAATAGCAGGCAATATCACCAAAGAGCATGATAGCCTGATCGAAATGCTGGCAATTGTGCAGGCTGAAAATGCTAAAAATGTTGCGCAACTGCGCGCACAAATTACACAATTGCATGCAGCGCTCACTGCTAAATCCGTACCAATGGTGCCATCGGTTCCGGTTGTGCCGGCTTTGCCAGATTCAGAGCCTGAAACAGGTGCCACCAGTACCAATGAACTGGGCGATATCATCAAAATCATCCCCGCCCCTGCCATAGCATCGGAGGACTAACATGTTTGCCATTCCCGGAAAACAGGCCGTCACCATGACCGATGCCGCAGCTAAACAGATCGCACATCTGATGACAGGCGGCGACAAGAAGGGCCTGCGCATCGGCGTGAAAAAAGGCGGTTGCGCGGGTATGGAATACACCATGGACTATGTTGAAAACATTGATCCAAACGATGAGGTTATCGAATATAACGGTGCGCGGGTCATGATCGCCCCCATGGCGCAAATGTTCCTGTTTGGCACCGAAATCGACTATACGGTTTCCCTGCTTGAATCCGGGTTCTCCTTTAATAACCCCAACGTCACCGAGGCTTGTGGGTGCGGTGAATCCATCAAATTCGCAGATATGTAGGAGCATCAAATGCGTCGTAAAATTGCCGCCGGTAACTGGAAAATGCACGGGCTGAAAAGCACGTTGCGTGAATTAGAGACGCTCAAATCCAGCAGTTCTGATGCAGATTGCGATATCATTCTCTGCCCGCCTGCAACTTTGATTTCGGCCATGTCTGCTATGGCAGATGGCAGCGGGATTATAATCGGCGGGCAGGATTGCCACTCGCATAAAACGGGTGCACATACGGGGGATATCTCGGCGGAAATGCTGGTAGATGCCGGGGCCGGCGCGGTTATTCTGGGGCACTCCGAACGCCGCGCAGATCACGCGGAAAGCGACATGGGCGTACATCAAAAAACGCTGGCCGCATGGCGCGCTGGCCTGCGCGCAATTATCTGCATCGGAGAGACCGAAGCGCAGCGCGATGCGGGCGAAACGCTGGCTATTATCGGCGCACAAATGCAAGGCTCAACACCCGATTCTGCAACCGCGCAAAACACCATTATTGCCTATGAACCTGTCTGGGCTATCGGCACCGGGCGCACCCCGACCTTGACAGAGGTGGGCGAAGTCCATGATTTTCTGCGCGCAAATCTGGTGAAACGCTTCGGGGATGATATCGGAAATGGTATTCGCTTGCTCTATGGCGGCTCGGTCAATCCCGCGAATGCCCGCGATATTTTTGCCATTTCCAACGTTGATGGCGGGCTTGTCGGCGGCGCATCTTTGAAGTCCGCCGACTTTGCGCAAATCATTGCGGCTGCTAGCTGACCTTGCGGTGCTCTGGCACGGAAATACCGTAATGATTGGCGAGCCTTTGCAGGGATATTTTCAAAACAACCTTGCCTGAACGCGCCGACCAACCCAGTCTTTTCTCTGCTTTTTCAAGACCTTCCAGAAAACAACAGACACGCAATGCCACATCCGCGAGGCCCGGACCAAGCGCTTTCATGGCCTCGCCTACCCTGTCGCGCGCACCCGATGAGCCGCCCGCATCCCCGCCCATATTCCACCCCGACGTGCTGCCGCTGGTTAAAAACCGGTCCCAGTTTTGCGCCACCCGCGGCCCCAGTTGGGCCTGTTCAAAATCTTCACGCAGCCGTTCCCCTGCCGCTAAAAGTTCGGGGGATAAATACGTCATCCCGGATTTATCTTTCTTGCGCCCCAGCAACATCAACGGGCTTTCGGCAAGGTTGTAGCGCATGGTTTTCTTGCCGTTTCCCTCAGTGTCCGCAAACGTGCGCTCTGCCAGCTCTTTATGCTGATCCTGAAAGGCCGAACTAGCTGATTTTACGCCCGATTTTACCTCCATATCTTCTGCAATAAGCCGCTTTAGCGCCTTGCGCCCGGTCGGGGTAATCATATAGCGGCCAATTTTCCCAACCTGTTTGCCAGATATCCATTCTTTGAGGGCAAATGCATTAATAAAATCGCTTTCAACAACGGCAATCCGGTTGGGGCGACCAGGCACAATTTCCTTGAAAACCGCGGCTCTTTCCATTTTTGGAGATACCAGAAGATAGGCGCCAGTTTCACATAAACGGCGCAAAATCCGACGTGCTTCGCGTGAAATTTCTGCATCTGTTACGACGTTGGACGAGGATGATTTCACCATGTTAATTTGCTCCTTTGAGGGGTCAGTAAATAGAGGGCAGTCTGAAAAATTTTGCGCAAGCGTATCCAGTGCCTCGTTAACGAGCGGATCATCACGGCGGGATTCGTATTTTCGAATTTGACGCAGGATCGTTGATGGATGACACCCTAATTTGCGGGCAATTGCACGAATGCTGATGCCCTGCGTCGTATGTGAAATATATGCAAGCGCTGCACCTGGCAGCCAGTTTGGAACCCCGGACTTTGATGTGATTTGCGTGGATAAGGTCTCATCTAGCAAAACTTTTCATCACCTTTTAGTAAAATTGAGTCCATCTACCTAAGGTTGTTTTCTAAATATTTTATTAATTTAAAGAAAAATTGATTAATTTTTGTATGTATAAATTTCTAGCGCTCTGTGGTATTTCCATTCACGCAACACACCTTTGAGTTGTGTAATGTTGGGTTTCTACATTTCTTGCAGGAGATAACCATGACCCAATCAAACGTTAATTTGTCGCAACTTCGCCGCCCAAAACTCTTGGTTCGGGCCGCCCGCGCAGCTATGCAGGAATATTCTCGGCATCGTGATTTGAAACAGATTTCCGGGATTTCAAGCAAACTGAACGGCAGGCATCTGTTTGCAGCACTTCTACAAGAAGAAATTACTATGGAGGAAAGTCGCCTGCTTGGGGACGCGACATATAATGTCCGAAATCACATTTGCATCATCACCGCATTACTTGCGGAATCAACTCAAACCACTGCGTATAAAATAGCGGCCTGAGTCAGCCAAAAGCATCAGGCATGCTTTCTTTTTTTGTGCAATATAGGCCTGCAATGCCTCGTCAATTTCCGGGGCAATTGCAGGTTTTTCATATTCTGTCAGCAGTTTTTTCACCCGAATATTTGCCAATTGCACTGTATCAAGCGCGCCCT
>CAYSAZ010000099.1:0-8569 GCA_964429065.1 uncultured Rhodobacterales bacterium | reverse complement strand
TAATATCCCGATGCTGGCGGGCATTGGTTAATAGTTCACGTAGTTTGCGGCCGCCCTAGCCGCGTCGTAGGCATTCAGCATAACGCCTCCAATTTAACCGCAAGGACTCTCCATCGACTGGAGGATACTTGGGGCGCATGTCATATCCAGCGAATGATGCCGCTGCGCGTAAAATTATTGAAACGCTTCTTATTTCCTAACATCTTCCCTCAAGATTTTCGCTGTCGCATTGCACTTATGATGAATATCAGTGCAGCGGCGCATAAGACCCCGGCGGTTACCATCCATGTGTCTGCTATCCCGATCCGTTTGACGATTTGTGAGAATCCAAAGGCCGAAATGGCACCTCCAATCATAAAGGTAAAACTGAATATGCTTTGCATGGACGAGCGGATCGCGTCGCTGGTTTCCTTGTTCAACAGAGTTGCAACGGGTGGGTTGATCATGGAAAATATCAGCATGAACAATAGATAAACCCCGATGAAAAACCCAAACCCGGTTTGTAATGATAGCGCCAGCAATACTGCGGCCAAAATCAACGGCAACACCAGAACCTGCACGCGCGCACTGATGTTTGCAGCCTTGGCCAGCATCCCGATCAGCATTGGCCCGAGAATAGCCATGGCGAAATACCCCGCCGTAATCCAGCCAAAGGCGACATAGGTAGGCGTGCCGATAAGTAATACAAGTTGAGGCTGCCAATAGGCCTCAACCGAGGCGGTGGCCAGACCAACAAACACTCCGAGCAGCAGCAAATTGCGCACCACTTTATGGGTCATGCTAAAGCGGATCGCGATACGTATCTGCTGAATAAGGGTTTCACGATCCTCTGGCGGTTTGATTTCCTCGCCCTCTTTGAACAGTAGCGGCGTGGCAGATAGATGTAGGGCAATCACAATCACGCTCACAACCAGATTCCAGCCTGTCGCCGGAAACATATCGGTGTGCGGGAAAAGTTCGGGCACATACCCCCCAAGGATTGCCCCAAAGGTGATGCCGCCGGCCATGGATGCTTGAAATACCCCAAGATGGCTTTGCAGATCATCTCCCTCACCATCGGCGTTCAGACGTTCAACCACCCAGGCATCCACTGAACCGCTGCTAAGGGCTTGTCCCAGACCGATCAGGACAGCGGCGATTAAAAACCCCCAAAACTGGGTCGCCAGCAGTAATGCGATGATCGATACAATATGCACCAGCCGCGATATACGATAAATCCTGATGCGCCCGTAAATATCGGCCGTAGCGCCAAAGGGGATCTCGAATAATGCGGTTGCGGTGCCAAGAACCCCAAAAACAACGCCAATCCGCCACAGCTCCAGCCCTTTTTCGAGGAAAAACACGCCTTGGATGGCGAGAAATAGCCCAAAACCCAGGCCACTTATGATTTCATGTGTAATGAGGCGTGTTTTAAAATTCATGTTACCCTGATGGTTTTGGTGAAATACGTGTTTTGCAGCGTACTCAAAAACCACATTTTGTCAACCAAACTACTAAACTAGGTTAGTAGTTTGGTTGACGGAAAAATTCTATTATATTAATGGCTTAAGAAATTGCTCCAAAGGCAAAACCAGCGGCCATTGCGCCAAATATGCCAAGGCTGAGGTAGGTGAAAAACACCGGTGGTTTAACCAGCGACCACACGGCCGTCATGGCAGGAATTGAGCTGACTGCACCGGCGACCATAAACGCCATCGCGGCCCCGGCGCTCATGCCTTGTTGCAGCAATCCGGCCAGTAAGGGCGGCGCGACATAGCCGTTCAGGTAGGCGGGCGCTCCGATCAATGCGCTTAGGATGACCGGTTTTACCCCCTCGCCCCCTAGCAGGTTGGCGATCAGGGAGGCAGGGACATAGGTGATCATCAGCGCCTCGATCAGATAGGCAAGGGTCATCCATTTGAGCAGGAAGAAAAAGTTTTCAGCCGCGACAGTTTTGAACGATTGGCGGCGCGGGGCCTCGCGCCAGAACTTCCAGACAGGTTTACTGTCCTCAAGGGACGGTCCACACCCGCACCCCGCCGATTTTCGTGGGCGCAACGGATTTTCAAACGCGCCGGTGCGTACCATTGCGCTGACCGTGAAACCACCAATCAGCCCCAGCAATACGGCAATGACAGCCTTGGCAATGGCAAAGTCCCACCCCAAGGCCCCGGCCGTGATCAGCAACGAGGGCGGATCCACCAGCGGTGAGGACAGCCAGAACGCCATCACTGGCCCCAAGGGAACGCCCATGGCCAAAAGGCCTGCGATAAACGGAATAACCTCACAGCTGCAAAATGGCGCCAACCCGCCCAGCAACGCGGCAAATACGATCATCCGGTATTCGCGCCCCTTAAAAGCATTGGCGATAATCGCCTGCGCCCCGCTGGCTTGCAAATAGGCAATCGTGGCCACAGCAAACAGGATATAGGGGGCTGTGCCCGCCAAAGCTGCCAACCCAATGCGCAGTATTTCAGCCATGCGAGTGGGGTCAAGCAGCGCGATCAGGGCGATTATCAGTACAATCACCCCCCACGGTGACCAGAGCGGAGCAAGGATTTTGCGAAAACCGCGTGTTCTGCGCGCACTTAATTCAGGCATCGGCCAGTTCCTTTTCCAGTGCGGGAATTGCGTCCACACAACATTCATCCATCAAAAAATGCGCAAGGGCGCTCAGGTGGTCATAATGCGCGGTATTAACCATGGTGCGCCCCTGTTTGAGTTGCGTAATCACCCCGCCCTCGGCAAGGAATTTCAAGTGATGCGTCAACGTAGAGGCCGGAATGCCCAGCTTTTGTTGAATATCACTAGTGCTTAGGCCTTTGGGGCCAGCACGCACCAAAAGGTTAAGTACCAACAACCGTGGTCCAGAGCCAACGGCGGAAAATCCAATACTGGCAGTCTCTGTATCCATAATGACCTCCATATAACTAGTTTTATAGTTATATGGTAAGCCTTACCGAGTCCAGTCTTTTTTGTATCTTTCCTCCCTCTGCCCTTCCTTCTGCCGTAAAATCTGGTAACTAACGTTAACGAAGCCAACCAAAGGGCGCGATATGAGCGATACAATTGATTATGGCCAGATGATGCAGCAAGCCATGCAGGGGCTGGTTAAAACTGTGTTAACCCGGGTTGCCGATAAAGGTCTGCCGGGCAAACACCATTTTTTTATCACCTTTAATACCCAGCATCCCGGCGTGGATATGGCCGCATGGCTGAAAAAAGATTACCCTCAGGAAATCACCATTGTGATGCAGGACTGGTTCGACAACCTTGTGATAATGCCTGATCGTTTCACAATCACGCTAAACTTTGGCGACAATCCCGAACCGATGGTCATTCCGTTTGATGCAATTAAAACTTTTGTTGATCCCTCGGTCGAATTTGGCCTGCGTTTTGACGGCAAAAATGCTGCTGCAAAAACCCAGCAAAAAGATGCAGACCCTGACGCGCCGCCCAAAGATGCGGATGTTGTCAGCATTGAAACCTTCCGGAAAAAATAGACCTATGTCTTTGTTTTTAAAGCAATTCGCCAAAAATCCATCCGATGTTGGCGCTGTTGCCCCCTCCGGGCGGGCCTTGGCCAACTGCATGGCGCGTGGGCTTGGGCCCGGCAGCGAAAACGTCGTTGAAATCGGGGCCGGCACCGGCGCTGTCACCCGCGGGATACTTAGGGCCGGTGTTGCCCCCGAAAACCTGACGGCGATCGAACTAAACCCGCAGTTTTGCACCAGCCTTGCGGTCGAATTCCCCAAAGCCCGGATCCTGAACTGCATGGCGCAGGATATGCAAGATCACGGAATTACCGAAGCCTCGACCGTGATCAGCAGCCTGCCTTTGCTCAATATTCCAATCGACATCCAATCGGCAATTCTGCGCACGGTTTTCACCATATTGCCCAGCAATGCCCCGATGATCCAGTTTACATATGGCCCACGCGGCCCCGTCAGCGATGCCCTGTGCAAGACGCATAACCTGACCGTGGAACGGCGCGGCAAAGCCTGGCTAAACCTGCCTCCGGCCACGGTTTATATCTATCGTCAGACCTCATAATGATAAGGAATGCCCCCCATGAGTACGCGCACTGAAACCGACAGCTTTGGCCCGCTTGAAGTCCCATCAGACAAATATTGGGGCGCGCAAACCCAGCGCAGCTTAATGAATTTTCCGATCGGTTGGGAAAAACAACCCGTCGCCATCGTGCGCGCACTTGGGGTGATCAAAAAAGGCTGTGCGCAGGCCAATATGACCCTGGGTAAGCTTGATGCAAAACTGGGCAATGCCATTGTTGCCGCCGCCGACGAGGTCATCACTGGCAAGCTTGATGACAACTTTCCACTGGTGGTCTGGCAAACGGGTTCGGGCACGCAATCAAACATGAACGCCAATGAGGTCATTGCCAACCGGGCCATTGAAATGCTGGGTGGCACGATTGGGTCAAAATCCCCCGTGCATCCCAATGATCACTGCAATATGGGGCAATCCTCCAACGATACATTTCCGACCGCCATGCACATCGCAGTAGCGACAATGGCGCAGGATATCCTGCTGCCCGGGCTGGAAAAACTGCATGTGGCTTTGGCTGCAAAATCCAATGATTTCAAAGATATAATCAAGATTGGTCGCACCCATACCCAAGATGCCACGCCGCTGACGCTGGGGCAGGAATTTGGCGGATATGCCTATCAGGTCGAACAAGGGATCAAGCGCGTGCGCCATGCTTTGCACAATATTTATCCACTGGCCCAAGGCGGCACGGCCGTTGGCACGGGGCTGAATACCACCAAAGGTTGGAGCGAAATGGTCGCGGCAAATATGGCCGAAATCACTGGCCTGCCGTTTGTCACCGCCCCTAATAAATTTGAGGCTCTCGCGGCCCATGACGCGCTTGTCGAAATCTCCGGTGCTTTGAAAACAGTCGCGGCCAGCCTGTTCAAAATCGCCGGCGACATCCGCCTGCTGGGGTCTGGCCCGCGCTGTGGTCTGGGGGAATTGATCCTGCCGGAAAATGAGCCGGGCAGTTCGATCATGCCGGGCAAAGTTAACCCCACGCAAGTCGAGGCCATCACACAGGTTTGCGCCCATGTCATGGGTAATGACGCGGCTGTCGGTTTTGCTGGCTCGCAAGGGCATTTTGAACTGAACGTCTATAAACCGATGATGGCTTATAACGTGTTGCAATCTATGCAATTACTGGGCGACAGCAGTTCTGCATTCACCGATAATTGCGTGGTTGGCATAGAGGCAGATAAAGAACGGATCAACAAATTGATGTGGGAAAGCCTGATGCTGGTCACAGCGCTCGCCCCAGAAATTGGGTATGATAATGCCACCAAAGTCGCCAAAACAGCCCATAAAAACGGCACGACTTTGCGCGAAGAGGTCATTAACCTTGGCTTTGCTGACGGCGAAACCTTTGATCGGGTCGTGCAGCCCAAGGATATGATCGGCCCGAAAGAGGGGTGAGATGGCAAAAATTGTCAACCTGCGCAGGCTGCGCAAACAAAAAACCCGCGCCTTGGCAGCAGAAAAAACTGCCATGCAAGCCAAAAGCACTGGTGTTAAGAAAGATGAACGCACCCGCGTTGCCCGCATAAATGCCCTTGTCGATAAATCCTTTGATGGCAACAAACAGGGGGATAGCTGATGCGGCCACAAAAACATTCCCTGACCCTGCGCGGCCACCGCACATCAGTATCCTTGGAAGATGCATTTTGGCATGCCTTCTTGCACATTGCCAAATATGAGGGCCAAACCATCAACGGTCTTGCGGCCAAAATTGATGAAGACCGCGGCACCGATATGGGACTGGCCTCGGCAATCAGATTGTATGTTTTATACTGGTATCAGACCCGCGAGGGGTAAGCAAAAGATGAATACCGGCCTTGGAACGCACCGTTAAATGGGCCACCGGCACTGGCACCTGATCGGTTAGCTCAAAACGAAACGCGCGTATGAACATTGAGATCATCAGCACGCCCTCAATCCGCCCAAAGCCCGCCCCCGGACAGACACGTGGCCCGGCCGAAAACGGGATAAAAGCGTCGCGTTTTCGTGTGCAGCCATTTTCGGTTTGCCAGCGCGTTGGATCAAATTCATCCGGGCGCTCCCATAGCAATTCATGACGATGCAAATGCCAGGGAGAAACAATCACCATTGCGCCTTTATCCACCTTGCGACCCCGAAATTTCGTCGCAACAGCTGCATCGCGCAGGTACATAGGCACCGGCGGATAGAGGCGCAAAACCTCATGGAAGACATCCTTGGTAAACTGCAGTTTTGATAAATCACCGGGCGCAGGTGGCGTGTTAAGCAAGCACGATTCTGCGGCTACTTTATCTTGCACATCCACGTCCATCGCCAGCAGATAAAACGCCCAAGCCAAAGCGCTGGCAGATGTTTCATGCCCGGCCAAAAAGAAAATCGCCACCTGATCGACCATCTGAGATTGGCTAAATCCCTTGCCGGTTTTGGGATCTGTGGCGGTCATCAAACTGGTCGCCAGATCATCCGGTGCCGTGCCTGCATCGATCTCTGCCTGCCGCTCGGCAACCAGATCAGTCAACAAACTGCGGATGGATGCCGCATGCTTTTTGGCAAGTTTTGAGCGAAACCGCGGCACCCATTTTGGCAGGCGTAGCAGCGCCGGAATATTCCACAAAGGCTGGGTTTTTTGATAAGCGCGAAACGCTTCAAAAACCGCCATGGCCCCTGATTCAGTTAATGGTTTGGAAAACAACGTGCGAAAGATGATGTCTGCCGCCAGAAATGCGGTGACAAATTCTATTTCCACAGGCTCTTGCGGCATCTTTTGCAACCGTGCAATCGCATCCTGTCCGGCTTCGTGCATACAACTAAACGCCTGTCGTGGGCAGCCCTTGAAGGCAGGATTAATAATGTCACGTTGTGCCCGCCATTGTTCGCCATTGGTGGCAAAAATCGATTCCCCCAGCAATGCCCGCAAAGTGTCCGCGACCAATCCGGCTTTGGGAAAATTGTCCGGCTCTTGGACCAAAACCCGATGCACAAGTGCCGGTTCATTCACCAAAAACGAGCGATAGAACGGCGCGCGTGCCTCTGCCATTTTCGCATGGTAAAGTCGTGCCGGTTGTGAGGAAAACATATCTTGGCGAAACAACGAAATACGACGCCATAAACTGGCATTTTCCGGGCGCGAGGGCGGTTTTGGCGGTGTTTTATGCATCTTTTGACACAATTGTTTGATGCGGCGAAAATGGTTTTTCTATGCAGGATGCACTGGAACCTCGTTCAGAAAATCGGTTTTTCAGACTCTGCGGGCCTGCGGTAATGCGAAAATAATCGTATTCCAAGGGCGTGTCAAATGCACATAAATACTGGATATGGCGGCGAAAAAATTTCCAGCGCGTTTTGCGTCTGGTCTCCAACGATAACGTATGGCTAAACGCCGCCGAGATGACTTTGGGGCCAAAACGCGCACCATATGGTGGCGCGATACCGCTTACAGCAACAGGATCGGCAAGGGCAAAACACGCGCCATCCCCGGGGGCTGAAACATCAATCCATGTGATATCAGGGCGCATGGAAACCTGGCGCAAATCACGACGCAGGTCCCAAGCTTGAGGCAGAAACGAGATCACCGGAATTGCCTGCCCTAATGTCAGCAGCGCCAGTTTTTCAACCCGGGGACGCCGGCGCAACACTTCAGCCGCCAGCACTACGGCCAGATGCGCGCCAGAGGAATGCCCGACGATCAGAACCTCGTCAACCTCGCTATCAAGTGCTGCGCAAATACGATCCGAAAAACCTTCAATACGCGGCATCAAAACCTGTGGCATCCGCCCATCCGCCTGCGCCCAAAAGGCAAAGTCATGCAGCAGATAATAGGCAAAAAAACGACGATCAAGGCGACGGAAAAGCATTAATATCCCCGCGATAACAAACGCACCAACCCCAAGTCCGGTGATACCTCCGATGATTGTTGCAAGGCTTTTAGCCACAAAAATAGCAAACAGAATTTGCCCCAGTAAAACCACAACCGGATACATCGCCGCCAGAATTGGCGCCCGGCGCAGACGGTAAAGCGCTGGCAAGGCGCCGCTGCGAACATAGAGCCAAAGCGTGCGTAAAAGCTTCCAATAGGTGTGCAAAATTGTGCTCTGCATGGATTGGGTCACGATATCATCCCAAAGTAAAAACTCGACCCGCGTGTCGGTTTTTTCACCATCTATTTGGGTCTGTACATTCCAGTGATACTGCACACCTTGCCCGGTAACCCCTTGTACTTTCAACGAATATCCGGATATTGCCGCCTGTTTTTTACCTTCAGTACGATAAAGCTCCCGATACCGGCGCGGCGGCATTGGGTCATAACCGGGGACATAAAGCACATGACGGCGGCGAACGTTGGATTGAGGTTTTTGGCTCACAGGGGCCTTACTACATTGCTAATCGTTAAAATTCTAGGGTCGTCCTAGATATCCGAGATTGAGATTATGATAGAAAATATATAAATTGAAGTTAAAAAGAACAATAATATTATAACTATTGGGAAAGAAGTGCAGGCTTCTGTTGCCAGGTGCCTGCGGACCCCGCCAGCTGACGCTAATCA
>CAYSAZ010000098.1:0-8612 GCA_964429065.1 uncultured Rhodobacterales bacterium | reverse complement strand
CTGCGCCGTTCGCAAATCGATGAAGGTCTGGCCCCCAATGACCGCAAGGCGGCCGATCATGCACGGCTGAATGCATTGCTGGGGTTGGCTGAGGCGATGAAGTGCCGTCGCCAGACGTTGCTGGCATATTTTGGTGATAATTTGCCCGAACCTTGCGGAAATTGTGATTTATGCGCCGCGCCGCCCGAGGTTTTTGATGGCACAGATGCTGTGCGCAAGGCGCTGTCAGCAATGTTGCGTACGGGGGAACGTTTTGGCGCCGGGCATTTGATAGACATTCTGCTGGGCAATGAGACGGATAAAATACGTGCGCGTCGCCATGATATTTTGCCGACTTTCGGGGTGGGCAAAGATTATAATCGTAAGCAGTGGCAAACGATTTTTCGCCAGATGATGGGCCATGATCTGATCCGCCCGGATGTGGAGCGCATGGGCGGGTTAGTGATGACCCAGACGGCACGCCCGATTTTGCGCGGCGAGGCAAGTATTGATTTGCGCATGGACACGATCCGCAAGGCGGGTGCCGCGCCTGCACGCCGCGCGCCTGTGGCGCTTGTGGCTGAGGAGGATGAAAGCATCCTGTCGGCCCTAAAGATGAAACGCCGCCAGCTGGCCGAGGAGATGCGCGCCCCGGCTTATGTGGTTTTTCCTGATCGAACGTTGATTGAAATGGCAACGCACCGACCGGTGACGCTCGATGATTTCAGTCGTCTTAACGGAGTGGGGGCCAAGAAGCTGGAGAAATACGGCAAGGTATTTCTGGAGGTGCTGAACGGGGCCGTGGCAGATGTGCATCCAACCCGTCGCAAGCTGGCGGGCAAACCTGCGGGGGGTATTTTTGATCGCCTGAAAGCGGCACAGCTGACGCTGGCAACCGGCCCGCATGATACCGAAAAACCCATGTCGTGCAGCACTGCGCAGCTGGCAAAAATCGCCGGACAGCGACCCGATAATGTGCAAACACTGGCGCAGATTATCGGCGAGGCTAAAGCCGAACGATTTGGGGATGCGTTTCTGGAAATTCTGCATGAGGGGGATATCGGATGAGACAAACAGTCCTTTTTGATATTGACGCCACAATCGCACATATCTGTCACAGGCACATCTCGATGGCTTGCTGGCACGAGGGATACCCATCGCCTTTTGCATCGATGACCGCCAACAGATAGTGGATAGGCAAAGTTGGAGCGCACCGTAATTTATCTGCCTGAAACCAGACCATTTTGTGAGGTCTGTAGCCATAGCGCCCATGTGGCTGCACCTAGCAGCAACAGCACAGCGATAAAAGAACGCCGGTATTTTCTCATTGATTATCTGTTTTGCTCGCAATCTCAAGCACGCGTTCGGCATTATCGCGGGCACAAGTGCCATCCATATTCCAAAAACTGTTTTCAAACCCTACTCGCAATTTACCCCCAGCGGCGTGGGCTGCCAGCAGGCATTTTGTCTCATGTTTGCCAAAGGCACAAGCGGCCCAGTCGGGGGACAGGTTTAACCGTTGCATCTGCGCCAGATATGGCAATAGCCCCTTTGGACCAGCCGCGCCGTTTGGCCCGTATCGACCAATGACAAACAGTAATTGTAAAGACGGCGCATTGAACTGTTTGCGGCTGAGAAATGTTGATAACAGGGGCAAATCATCGGGATGATAAAGGATATGTTGCACGGATATTTCTTGCGCGTCACACGCCTTATAAAAGCTGCGCGTAAGCGTATGATCGGTCTCTGCCTGCATTTCGCGCACGGCTATGGAAACCAGCTGCGCACCGCTACTAAGAGCGATGTGGCGTTGCGTGTGCGCAGGGTATTGCCCGACGGCTTCGGTTGTGATTTGCACGGCCATATCCGGCAATATCCGGCGCATTTCCCCGACGGCCTCGCGGTAAAGCCCCGCATCCAGCAAATGCTCGCCATCTGCCTTGCGCAGGTGCATATGTAAACCATCAGCCCCGGCGGCAAAACAGTCCTGTGCTGTGCGCAGGGTTTGCGCCAATGTCACAGGCAGTTCGGGGTGATCATTTCTGGTATGACGCGCACCGTTTGGCGCAACCATAAGGCGCGGTAAAGAGGTCATAGAACTGCCTTAAAGGCGGTTTGCAGTTTATCCACGATCTCGTCGATATGCTGGTCTTCCAGAATAAAAGCCGGGGCGAGCAGGATGTGATCGCCGTTTATCCCGTCAATCGTGCCGCCCATCGGATAGCAGATAAGACCCGCCTCAAATGTTGCGGCCTTGATGGCGCTATGGATTTTGCGATCAGGGGCAAAGGGGGTTTTCTGCGCGCGATCTTCGACGATTTCCAGCCCGCGAAACAACCCGCGCCCGCGAATATCACCAATATGGGGGTGTTGGCCAAAGGCTTCGATCAAGGCGGTTTGCAAACGTTCGCCCATTTTCATAGAGCGCGCAGCCAATCCGCCATCGGTCAGTTTTGTCAGCACCGCCAGCGCTGCCGCAGAGGCAGTTGGATGGCCAAGATAGGTGTGGCCATGCTGGAAATACCCGGTGCCGCTGGCGATGGCGTCGTATATCGTTGCACTGCACAACATTGCGCCAATCGGCTGGTATCCGGCCCCCAAACCCTTGGCGATGGCGATCATATCGGGGCAGATTTCATCTTGTTCGCAGGCAAATATCGTGCCGGTACGCCCCATGCCGCACATGACCTCATCCAGGATTAAAAGCACGCCATATTGATCACAAATCGCACGAATGCGTTTGAAATAGCCGGTCACAGGGGGGGCGGCGCCAAGGGTTGCACCAACTACAGGTTCGGCGACAAACGCCATGACATTTCCAGGACCAAGGCGCAAAATCTCTGCTTCAAGTTCATTGGCCACGCGTTGGCCATAGTCATAAGGGGTCTCGTCATCTGCGCGATCACGATAGGCATAGCAGGGCGCAATATGGCTGGTTTCGACCATCAGGGGCGCGAAAGGTTTGCGCCGCCACATATTGCCGCCCGCCGCCAAAACCCCCAAGGTGTTGCCGTGATAACTTTGCCGTCGGGCGATGACGCGGTGGCGTTCGGGTTGGCCGATTTCCAGAAAATACTGCCGCGCCAGTTTCAGCGTGGTTTCCATGGCCTCTGAACCGCTAGAGGTAATCATGACCTTGTCGATTCCCTTGGGTGCATGATCGATAAGCATATCGGCAAGGGTCTCTGCGGGCTGGGATGTGAAAAACCCCGTATGGGCAAAAGCCAAGGTGTCAACTTGCGCCTTGATGGCCGCGATTACATCGGGGTCACCATGGCCAAGGCACGAAACCGCAGCCCCGCCGGAGCCATCCAGATATTGTTTTCCCGCACTGTCATAAAGGTAAACCCCCTTGCCCGCTGTGGCTGTGGGGGGGGTGGATTTGGTCTGGCGGTGAAAAATATGGGTCATGGGGGTGCTCTGTTCTCGGGGTGCAGGCAAGTGAAACAAATGTTTCACTAACTGTCAATAGATGAAACAAACGCGCCCAATTTGAAACAAACGTTTCATCTCTTGACAAGTTGTGAAACAAGTGGAAACATTCCGTTAACCAAGCGGAGACATGTATGTTGGCAAAACCCTCATTTGAAGAGATCCTTGCTAGAGAATATAGCGGACTTAGCCTAAAGCAAAAGGCGGCCGCCGATTATATTACGGCTAACAAGCTGGATGTTGCCACGCGTAGTCTGCGCACCATTTCCGCAAGCAGCGGTTTGGCCCCCGCCACATTCTCACGCCTTGCCCGCGCACTGGGATTTTCGGAATATGAGGCGTTGCGCGAAGTATTGCGCAACACAGTTGAACGCCAGGTTGCCACATTTTCAGAAAAAGCCGATAAATTGCAACATGACGCCGAAAACAGCGATCATCCGCCGTTTTTGTATCGTCAAACCAATGCCTGCATTGCAAATATCAGCGCGCTGAATACCGCCATTGACCAGACCCGACTAGAGGATGCGGTGGAACGTCTGCATAAAGCCCGTAACGTGATTTTGCTGGGGGCGCTTGGGTCCACCGGCATCGTGGAGTACCTGTCGTATCTGGCGAATTATTTCACTACGAACTGGCAATGTGCTGGCTCAATGGGGGCGTCTCTTGGTGGCACGATGGCTGGTCTCAACGGTCAGGATGCGATGATTATCGTCACAAAACCCCCTTTTGCAAACCGCGCGATTCAGGCGGCTGATATGGCGCGTGCGCAAGGGACATATGTTATTGTTATCACCGATACACATACTTGCCCGGCTTTGCCTTTTGCCAATGCCGGGTTCATTGTACCATCTGATAGCCCACAGTTTTTTTCCTCTTATGCAGCGACACTTGCGCTGGTGGAAACCATCATCGCCATGTTGGTTTCACGCAGTGGCGACAGTGCCAGACAACGCATAGAACAAGTGGAAAACCGTAATCGCCGTCTTGAAGAAATTTGGGACAAGTGATCATTTCAATTTTAAACATCAATCTAGGGAGAACAAAGATGTTAAATAAACTGAAACTAGGGGCCGTTGCATTTGCAGCCGCCGCAATGCTGGCCCCAATGGCCCAGGCCGAGGAGTTTATCACTATCGGCACCGGCGGTGTTACCGGGGTATATTACCCAACGGGTGGCGCGATTTGCCGGCTGGTTAATAAGGGCCGCAAAGAACATGGCGTGCGTTGCTCGGTGGAATCTACGGGCGGCTCGGTCTATAACATCAACACCATTCGCGAAGGCGAGCTGGAATTTGGTGTGGCCCAATCTGACTGGCAGTACCACGCCTATCACGGCACTTCGAAATTTGCCGATGCAGGGCCATTTGAAGACTTGCGCGCAGTATTTTCCGTGCACCCCGAACCCTTTACCGTTGTTGCACGCGCCGATGCGGGCATCACCAATTTTACCGATCTTAAAGGTAAACGTGTGAATATCGGCAACCCTGGTTCGGGCCAACGCGGCACCATGGAAACCGTTCTTGAAGCCATGGGCTGGAGCACGGATGATCTGGCGCTGGCAACAGAGCTGAAAGCGGCTGAGCAATCCTCTGCCCTTTGTGACAACCAGATCGACGCAATGGTTTACACGGTTGGCCACCCATCCGGGTCCATCCAAGAAGCAACCACCGCGTGTGATTCCGTTCTGGTAACCGTAGACGGCGATGTCATCGACAAGCTGATTGCGGATAATGATTACTATCGTTCGGCCACCATTCCGGGCGGCATGTATCGTGGCAATGATGCGGATACACAAACCTTTGGTGTTGGCGCGACTTTCGTGACTTCGGCCAATGTGTCCGAAGAAGTGGTATATGTGCTGGTGAAATCCATTTTCGACAATTTCGCGGATTTCAAAAAATTGCACCCTGCCTTTGCCAATCTTGATCCAAAAGAAATGGCGACGGCTGGTCTGTCTGCGCCATTGCACCCAGGTGCTGCGAAATATTATCGTGAGCAAGGCTGGATTGAGTAACATATATACTGGCGAGAGCGGGCAACTGCTCTCGCCTACCCAAAGGGTGATTTTACACTAATATAATAAAAAACCGGCAAGAATGCACGGTGTTGTGGGAGGGATGAAATGTCTGAGAATACAGAAAATGGCGGTGGCCTAAGCGAAGAAGAGCTACAAGAACTGGTAGCGGCAACTGACGCAGGTGCGCGAAATCCGGCAGGCAATGTCGGGATTTTTCTATCCACCGTCGCGGTGGTTTGGTCGGTCTTTCAGATCCTGTTAGCCTCGCCGATTTCCAACATCGTGTTACCGGGCGATATCATCAACAATTCCCGTCAAATCCATCTGGCATTTGCCTTGTTTTTAGCCTTTATGGCCTATCCAATGTTCAAATCCAGCCCGCGCAACTATATTCCAATTCAAGATTGGATCATGGGGTTGGGGGGCGCGTTTATTGCGCTTTACGGCTATTTCTTCTATGATAAAATCGTGAAATCCGGCGGCTTGGCCGATAATACAGATAAATGGTTCGCGCTGGTCGGGCTTATCTTGTTATTTGAGGCCGCGCGCCGTTCGCTTGGTCCGGCAATGGCGATTATTGCAACGATTTTCTTGCTATATGTGTTTTTTGGTGACTCCACCCTTGTGCCGGATTCGATCCGCTGGGCGGGCGCCTCGTTGAAAAAAGCCATGAGCCATATGTGGATTACCTCAGAAGGCGTGTTTGGTATTGCGCTTGGGGTTTCCACCCGGTTTGTGTTTTTGTTCGTGCTGTTCGGAGCCTTGTTGAATAAGGCGGGTGCGGGGAATTATTTCATCAAAATGGCCTTTGGCGCGCTTGGGCACCTGCGCGGTGGTCCGGCTAAAGCGGCTGTGGTCGGCTCTGCTGCCACGGGGCTGATTTCGGGGTCCTCTATTGCCAATGTGGTGACCACGGGTACCTTTACCATTCCGCTTATGAAACGGGTTGGTTTTAGTTCTGAGCAGGCCGGCGCGGTTGAAGTGGCCTCCTCGGTCAATGGTCAGATCATGCCGCCGGTTATGGGTGCGGCGGCGTTTTTGATGGTGGAATATGTAGGCATTTCCTACGTTGAAGTGATCACACATGCCTTCTTGCCTGCGATCATTTCCTATATTGCGCTAGTCTATATCGTGCATCTTGAGGCGGTGAAACGCAACATGCCGACCATTGGCAACAAGGTGGTGAACCTGACGCGCACAGTTGTGGGCATGTTCTTGTTTTTCGCCGGTTTTGCGATGCTGTGTTACGGCATGAAATACCCCGTGCAATTCATCACATCCATGGTGCCAGAGGGCGCGGGATGGGTGTTGTCGCTGCTGGTATTTGCCGCCTATGTGTTTTTGGTGAAAATAGCGGCTTCGGTTGATGATCTTGAAGTGGACGACCCCAACGCCGAAGTGGTAGAGCTGCCGGACATTCCGAAAATCTACAAGGCCGGGCTATATTATCTGCTGCCTATCATTGTGCTGGTTTATTTCCTGATGATTGAACAAAAATCCCCCGGGCTGTCAGCCTTTTGGGCGACGTTCCTGTTGTTTGGCATCCTTTTGACCCAACGTCCGCTTAAGGCGATGTTCCGCGGGCAAGGCGGTTTTGTGCCCGCCATGAAAGACGGTGTTGCAGACTTGATCGGCGGGCTGATTGAAGGCGCGCGCAACATGATCGGTATCGGTCTGGCCACGGCTACGGCCGGCGTGATTGTTGGCACCGTGACCCTGACAGGTTTTGGTCTGGTAATGGCGGATTTCGTGGAATTCCTGTCGGGCGGTAATCTGGTTGCGATGTTGTTTTTGGTTGGGGTCTTGTCCTTGATCCTTGGCATGGGCTTGCCAACAACGGCCAACTATATCGTTGTGTCCTCATTGATGGCGGCGGTGATTGTGGAACTGGGTGCGCAAAACGGCTTGATCGTGCCGCTGATTGCGGTGCATTTGTTTGTGTTTTATTTCGGCATCATGGCCGATGTAACACCGCCCGTCGGTCTGGCCAGTTTTGCCGCCGCCGCGGTGTCCGGGGGCGATGCGATCAAGACGGGTTTCATTGGATTTTTCTACAGCCTACGCACCGTTGCCCTGCCGTTTGTGTTCATCTTTAACACCGATTTACTGTTGATTGATGTGGGCTGGGCCAAGGGTATTTTGGTCTTTATAACCGCTACAATCGCCATTTTGGTCTTTACCGCAGGCACCATGGGCTGGTTCTTAACCCGTTCGCGGATCTATGAAAGTATCATGCTGGTGCTGGTGGCGTTTATGTTGTTTAGGCCGGATTTCTTTATGAACCGCATCCAGCCACCCTTCAGTGACCTCACCCCCACAGAGCTGAGCCAGGCAATGGGCGATGCGGAAACCGGTGCCAATATGCGCATCGTTGTTTCAGGGCCGGATTACGATACTGGTGTGGTCAAGGAAACGACACTGGTGCTGCCTGTTGGCGATGAAACAGGGGGGATTGCGCGCCTAAGCACGCTTGGTGTTGTGTTGATGAGCGAGGGTGACATGATCAAGATGGACGAACCATTCCCCGGCACACCCTATTTTGAAACGATGGGCGGGTTTGATTTCTACGGCGATGATCCCGTCGTGGTGAAATCGGTGCAAGCCCCGGTCAGCCAGATGCCAAAAGAACTGGTGTTCATTCCCGCATTGTTATTGCTGGGCTTGATTGTCCTGCTGCAACGCGGGCGTATAAACCGCAAAGGAGAACCCGCATGAGTAATTCTGTTTTATGCGCCATTGATATCAGCCAGCCCAAAATTGAAACGGGGGTTTTGAAAACCGCCGTAAAGCTGGCCGCAATGAACGGGGCCAAACTAGATGTGATCACGGTGGTGCCTGATTTCGGGATGAGCATGGTCGGCAGCTTTTTTGAGGCTGGCCATACCGACAAAGCTATCGCCAACGCCAAAGAGGCGCTGAATGCCTTTGTTAAAGAGGTGCTTGGGGCTGAGGCCAACGCAGATGTGCGCCATATCGTGGCCATGGGCTCTGCCTATGAGGAAATCCTGAAAATCGCCAAAAAGGCCGGGTCAGACCTGATCGTCATTGGTGCCCATAAACCGGATTTCAAGGATTACCTGCTTGGGCCAAACGCGGCGCGCGTGGTGCGCCACTCGGATTGCTCGGTTTACGTGGTGCGCTGATGATCAACGGTCTTAGGGAAACCGGCCCCGATTGCTGTGCG
>CAYSAZ010000097.1:0-8624 GCA_964429065.1 uncultured Rhodobacterales bacterium | reverse complement strand
AAGAATATCGCCATGATCTGGAACGGCTAGGCCAGCATTTTTCCGCCAGCCTAGAACAAGTCGCCCACCGCCTGTCGACCTTGCAGCGCACTGGCGCCAAGGGTATCCCGTTTTTCTTTGTGCGCGTCGATCAGGCTGGCACCATCACCAAACGCCACTCGGCAACCCGGTTGCAATTTGCGCGATTTGGCGGGGCTTGTCCGTTGTGGAACGTGCATCGGGCCTTTGAAATACCGGGGCAATTTTTGCGCCAACTTGCCGAAACCCCGGACGGTGTGCGCTATTTTTGCCTGGCGCGCGATGTCTCGAAATCCGGCGGGGCTTTTCGCGCCCCCATCCAACGGTTTGCCATCGGGTTGGGCTGTGAGGTGAAACACGCAAACGCACTGGTTTACGCCGATGATCTGGACGTCCAGAACGACGCCGCCTTTGAGGCCATCGGGATATCATGCCGCATTTGCCCACGCAAAAACTGCCGCCAACGCGCCGTACCACCACTGGATCGACGCTTGAACGTTGACCATTTCACCCGCGAAACACTGCCTTATAGCATTGAATAATAGGTGTTTTTATGTTGCTGAGCTAAACTACTAAACTAGGTTAGTAGTTTAGCTACCCGATCAAAACCACTGTAATATCCCCCCCAGCAGCCAGCCGGTCAATAATCTGAACCTACGCGTTTGGATTCTGTAATCGGCGGATAAGGCTAGAGGTATCCCAGCGCCCACCGCCCATATTTTGCACATCTTTGTAAAACTGGTCGATCAGCGCCGTTACAGGCAGGGCAGCCCCGTTATTATCAGCCTCGTTCAGACAAATCCCCAGATCTTTGCGCATCCAATCCACAGCAAACCCGAATTCCACCTCGTTGTCGAGCATCGTATAGCCACGGTTCTCCATCTGCCAGCTACCAGCCGCGCCTTTGGATATCACATCGACAACCGCCTTGCCATCCAGCCCGGCTTTTTGGGCAAAATTCAGCCCCTCAGACAGGCCCTGCACCAGCCCGGCAATGCAAATCTGGTTCACCATTTTGGTCAATTGCCCGGCCCCGCTTTCGCCCATCAAACGGCAGGCGCGCGCGAAACAGTTGATAATTGGCTCTGCCTGAGCATAAGGCGCAGGATCGCCACCGCACATCACGGTCAAGACACCATTTTCGGCCCCCGCCTGTCCACCTGACACCGGTGCATCGATGAAATGGATGCCATAATCCTGCGCCACTGCATATAATTCCCGGGAAACAGCCGCTGAGGCCGTAGTGTGATCAACAAACACCGCCCCGGGCTTCATGCCCGAAAATGCACCGCCGTCGCCTATGGTGATTTGGCGCAAATCATCGTCATTTCCAACGCAGGCAAAGACAATTTCCGCCCCCTCTGCCGCATCATAGGGGCTGGTTGCAAAGGCACCACCATGCGCCGCAACCCAGGCTTTGGCTTTTGCAGTTGTGCGATTATAAACCGTCACCGCGTGCCCCGCCGCCGCCAGATGCCCTGCCATCGGATATCCCATCACCCCCAGCCCTAAAAATGCAAGTTTCATGAATATTCTCCTCTGACACATTGTTTCCGTTCAACTGGCCTGCTATCCACACAAAGGTCAAGGCGTGCGGCATGGGAAAAACTGATGATACGACTTTTCAAGTGGATGTTTCGGATTTCTCTGGTTGCAATCGCGCTTGGTGTGCTGGTGCTTGGCGTTGGCTATTACCTCGCCAGTCAGTCGTTGCCCGATTATGATGCTGATCACACAGTTGCCGGTCTTGATGGCCCTTTGGAAATCGTGCGTGATACCAACGCTATCCCGCATATTTTTGGCACATCCGACAGAGACGTGATGTTTGGCCTCGGCTTTGCCCATGCACAGGATCGCCTGTGGCAAATGACTTTGATGCGGCGCACGGCGCAGGGGCGTTTATCCGAGATTTTTGGCCCCGAAACCTTGCCGATCGATGAATTTCTGCGGGCCCTTGATATCTATTCGATCGCCCAGCGCGCGGTTTCACATCAAACGCCGGAAACCATCACGAAGCTAGAGGCCTATTCTGCCGGTGTAAACGCCTGGATCAATATCGTGGCGGTTGATGCCTTGGGGCGGGGCGCGCCTGAGTTTTTCCTGTCCTCCAAACAAATCGCCCCCTGGCTGCCGGCTGATTCCATCGCGCTGATAAAACTTATGGCGCTACAACTTTCCGATCATGCCAGCCGCGAGGTTTTGCGCGCCCGTATGTCGTTAATTTTATCGCCCGAACGACTGACCGATATTTTTCCCGATGCGCCGGGCAGCGGGCTTATGGCCTTGCCGGAATTTTCCGCGCTGTTTCCTAAAACCCCTAACCGGTTTGCTGCAACCGTTAAACCCCACCCGCTTGACCCGATTAAACCTATTGATCTGGCCGGGGCCTCAAACGCCTGGGCTGCGATGGGCACGCGCGCGGCCTCGGGGGGGACATTATTGGCCACGGATCCGCATCTGCCCTTACTTGCGCCCGGGTACTGGATGCTGGCGCGGCTGGAATTTTCTGACGGCGGGGCGATTGGCGGCACCATTCCGGGTATTCCGGGTATTTTGATCGGGCGCAATGGTGATCTTGGCTGGGGGCTGACCTCTAGCTATCTTGATGATCAGGACATCACGATTGAGCAGCTAAATCCGCAAAACTCTGGCCAATACCGCACCGAAGGCGGGTTTATAGATTTTGACACCAAAGATATCCTGATTGAAGTCAAAGACCAGATTGCCGTTAGCCGGCAGTTGCGATGGAGCAGGAACGGCCCCGTCATCCCCTCGCACCGCTATAACCTTGCCGCCATCACCCCCCCGGGGCATGTGGCTACGCTATCCTGGAGCGCGTTGATAGAGGTTGACCGCTCCATCGCCGCCAGCATGAACCTTATGCGCGCGCATTCCGTTGATGCAGCCCTTGAGGTGATCGCCGATTTCGCCGCACCGGCCAATAATATCATCCTTGCCGATAAGGAAAACATCGCCCTTGTGGCCGCTGGGCGGATGCCTCTGCGCAATGATGACCATCCAACCAAGGGGCGAATGCCGGCGCCGGGTTGGGATGACGCCAGCACTTGGCAAGGGTATTTTCCATATGAAAGCAACCCGTTAGTGGTTAATCCAGCAAGCGGTATCGTCGTTAACACCAACAATAAAATCACCGACAACACCTATCCAAACCATTTCAGTTTTGCATGGGGGGACACACAACGGATCAAACGTGCCACCGCCCTTTTGAATGCCCGCCAGTTTCACACGCTCACCAGTTTTGTCGAGATTCAAACCGATACGATATCTATAACGGCGCGCAATCTGCTGTCTCTGATTGCCCGGGATATCTGGTATACAGGTGCGCCAGCCAGCACCGATACATTTGCACGCCGCCGTCAGGAAGTGCTGGAACTTTTGGCAAACTGGAACGGAGAGATGGGCGAACATGACCCAGAGCCGCTGATTTATGCCGCCTGGACACAAGCGCTGCAACGGCGGATCATTGTTGATGAACTGGGGCGTGCCAGCGCTGAATTCAGCCGCCTGCGCCCGGATTTTATGGAGCGGGTCTTTCGCAATATTGACGGCGCCGCCGTCTGGTGTGACATCCAGCAAACCACCCGGGTTGAAAGCTGCAAAGACATGTCCGAGTTGGCCCTTGACGAGGCTTTGTTACAACTTGAAGAACGTTACGGTAAAAACGTCGGCCGCTGGCGTTGGGGCAATGCCCATCAGGCGTTTCACAAATCCAGTGTTCTGGGGAAAATTCCGGTGATCTCGTGGTTTGCCAACATCCGACAGGAAACGCCTGGCGGGGATAATACACTTTTGCGCGGGGCCACCCGGGGCCGCGGTGATGCGCCGTTTACCAATGTGCACGCCAGCGGGTTGCGGGCCGTGTATGATTTCACCGATCTTGATGCTTCGGTGATGATTATTTCCACCGGCCAGTCAGGGCATTTCCTGTCGCGCCACTATGATGATCTATCCGTATTATGGCGGCGCGGCGAATATATCCCGATGTCCCTTGACCCCGTACAAGCGCGCGGCGGCGCGGTTGGCATTACAAATTTGCGCCCAAAACCCTAATCAACAAAAGCTTTTTCGATCACGAATTTCCCGGGTTCTGAATTTGATCCCTCAGCCATGCCCGCATCTTCGCAAATCGCCTTGTGTTCTTGCAACATCGCCATAGAGCCACAAATCATCACCCTATCCGTTTCAGCATCCAATGCCGCACCCGTTGCCGTCGCAAAACGGCCATCGCGCAGCCAGTCGGTCATACGGCCCATATCGGGGCTTTCTTCGCGTGTCGTTGTGCCAATATAAGTAAGTTTATCCCCCACCACTTCGGACAATAATTCATCCGAACGGATTTCAGCGATCAATGCCTTGCCGTAATCCAGTTCCTTAACATCCCGACAGGTTTGGGTCAGGATCACCTGTTCAAACTTGTCATATGTCTCGGGGTCGCGAATAGTGCTGGCAAAAGGCGCAATACCGGTACCGGTGGAAAACAGCAGCAACCGTTTGCCGGCAATCAGCGCATCATGCACCAATGTGCCCACAGGTTTGGGGCGCATAACAATCTTATCCCCGACCTTAAGATGTTGAAGCCGCGAGGTCAGTGGCCCGTCGGCGACCTTGATAGAATAAAACGCCAGTTCCTCTGCCCAGTTCGGCGAAGCGATGGAATAGGCCCGCAGCAACGGTTTATCACCATTTCCCAACCCAATCATTACAAATTCACCTGAACGAAACCGAAAACTATCGGGGCGTGCACAGCTAAAGCTGAATGTTTTATCGGTGTAATGCTTAACAGCTGTAACCGGTAAAAATTCTATCCCGCGATAGGCTTTAGGGAGTTCATCTTGCATTTCATGCCCTTAAATTTGTTTTTAAGGCATATATAGCCCCAGATTGCGCGAATAAACCCCAGAAACGCACAGCCTTCATTGACCAATGTCAAATTGCACGTTATGGAACATAATTACGAAAGGGTTACAATCTGGTAACCCGCGCCGCGTTTATATTTGCGGCCATTTTTATTGCCGCAAAAAACGGAAAAACATGACGACTTTTAATGATTTGGAGCTGGACCCAAAAGTCCTGCAAGCCGTAGCCGAAACCGGTTACGAAACCCCTACCCCCATTCAGGCGCAAGCCATCCCCTTTGCGCTGCAAGGGCGCGATGTTTTAGGGATTGCCCAGACCGGCACCGGAAAAACCGCGTCTTTCACCCTGCCGATGATTACCATGCTGTCAAAGGGACGCGCCCGCGCCCGCATGCCGCGATCCTTGGTGTTATGTCCAACCCGCGAGTTGGCAGCCCAGGTTGCTGAAAATTTTGAAACCTACGCCAAACACCTGAAACTATCGATGGCGCTGCTGATTGGCGGCGTTAGTTTCAAGGATCAGGACCGCCTGATTGATCGCGGCGTCGATGTGCTGATCGCAACCCCGGGCCGACTGCTGGACCATTTTGAACGCGGCAAGCTGATGTTGAACGGCGTGCAAATCATGGTTGTGGATGAAGCTGACCGGATGCTCGATATGGGGTTTATTCCTGATATTGAACGGATATTCAAACTCACGCCTTTCACCCGTCAAACCTTGTTTTTTTCGGCGACTATGGCCCCGGAAATCACCCGTATCACCGAAGAATTCCTGCATAATCCTGAACGGGTTGAGGTGGCGCGCCAGGCATCGACCTCGGAAACCATCACCCAACTGGTGTGTAAACATACGCCCAGCCGCAAGGATCGCGGCCCCAAGGACAAACGCGATATTTTGCGGGCGCTGATTGAATCCGAGGCCGAAAGCCTGACCAACGCTATTATCTTTTGCAACCGTAAACGTGACGTAGATATTGTTGCCAAATCCCTGAAAAAACACGGGCTGGATGCGGCCCCTTTGCACGGCGATCTCGACCAAAGCTTGCGCATGAAAATCCTGAGCGGGTTTCGAAATGGCGAGCTGAAATTACTGATAGCCTCGGATGTGGCCGCGCGCGGTTTGGACATCCCGAATGTCAGCCATGTTTTCAACTTTGATGTGCCGATCCATTCAGAGGATTACGTCCACCGTATCGGGCGCACCGGGCGTGCCGGACGAAATGGGAAATCCATCACCCTATGCTTGCCGTTTGAGGAAAAATACCTGGAAAGCATTGAAAAACTTGTCAAAAAGAAGATTGATCTGATCGACAGCCCGTTGGCCTCAAAGCCTGAAAAAGCAAAACCAACCCCGCCTGAGAAACCGGTAAAACCTGTCAGGGCCGAGGTAGAAAAACCACAAAACCCGCCTGCTAAACAACCGGCCAAACCAGATGCCAAACCAGACGCTCTGCGCCAACCTCGTGGACGGGGCCGCGGGCGCGATTCCGGGCCGCGCGTTCTGGGCATGGGCGACCATATCCCGATATTTATGCAGCAAGATCTAAGCGAAGCCCTCAAATCCGCACAAAAATCCCCCGAGGATGATGTGGTTGAGGAGGTTATTACAGAAGCCCCCGATCAAGACCCCCCCACAAAACCACGCCGCCGCCGCGCACCGCGCAAAAAACCCGAGGATACGGCTGAGGTATCAGCAAACGAAACCGCAGAAAAACCTGTGCCTGACACCAAAGCGGACGAGGCCAAACCCGAAACGCCTGAAACGGCAGAGGTCGAAGAAAAACCCGCCAAAAAACCCCGCAAACGGCGCGTGGTAAAAAAGAAACCGGTTGAAGACGCCCCCGCTGAACCAACTGAGGAAAAATAATCTCTGTAGAGAATTCTAGCTAAGGAATCAGACAAAGCTCTTATCGTTTCACCTAAACGACTGGCGACCATTATTTTTGCATAAATATTGCAGGCTCTTCCAGAATAACCTTTGCTACCCCATAGGGGACATAGATAGGCACTGAGGTAAATTGGTGCAAATACCTTAATTTCGATCAAATATTTCATAATGGCTACATTTGGACTCAATCTTATAATGGTACTGTCATTTGCCATTAATGCGGCGAATGACAAGATAGAGTACAAAATGACTGATGTTACAAAACGTTTTAAGATCCGTTATACGTTATAGCCAACCAAGCAAATGCTCATCTGTTATCAGTCAGCCATAGTGTTTCAGAAAACAATTTTCATATTTATCATGACGCTATATAATGTTGACGAAGTAAGCTAACTGAATTGCGAGGAAAACTGTGGAGACTGATGAAGCCAATTCGAAATTCTACCAGATTTTCCACCCGGGTCTTATAGAAGAATTTTCAGCGGTTAAGACAAAACAAAAAAGGTTCGTCTACTACACTTCCGCCGATACGATGATGAAAATACTTCGCAACGATGAACTTTGGTTTAGAAACGCCACAGTCATGAACGATTTTTCTGAAATATCATACGGGTTGGGATTAATCCGGGCAATATTTTCTGGCCCGGAAGGCGAAAGGTTCAGAAATGCCGTTGAGGGCATCTTTCCTGGCACGATAGAGAAAGCGGAAAAGCTACTTTCTGTGGGGGGAGCGTGATTGGCAGTTTGAAACCTACATTGCGTGCCTCTCAATTCATAATCCAGACGAAGACAAGCGAGGGCGGTTGTCCATGTGGCGCGCCTATGGTGATACTGCGCTAGTTATAAATAACACGCCAATGATGGCTGACACCAACGTGTTGGCAGTACACTCAACCCCCGTTCTTTACCTGTCAGAAGAAGAATTGACCGAACATCTTTCAAAGATTACTGATAACATTTTAGCCGAAAAGGATTACTTACAGAGTTTAGGTCAAGATACGCTCAATGGTAATATTTATAGAATGCTTTTCCGGTTCGCAATTGCAAGTAAGCACCCGGGGTTTAAAGAAGAAAAGGAGTGGCGATTATTTTATCGCCCAAATGAACAAGAAAGCCCGGGCATGACAGAAGAAATAGTTGTTCTCAAAGGGGTGCCGCAAAAAGTTTTCAAGCTTCGATTGGCGGACGATCCGAAAATTGGATTGCACGGTGCGGATATACCATCATTTCTGGACCGGATTATTATTGGCCCAACAGAATTTCCATATGTGAGCCGCAACGCATTTGTTTCAGAGCTTAAGGGTTTAGGGGTTGCAGATGCTGCTTCCAAAGTTGTCATATCTGACATCCCTCTTCGTTTGGATTAAGTTCTAGTGATGTGCCCAGATTAAGTACAACCTTTAGCGCTAGTTAACTTGGCATGGACGAAACGCAACCAAACTCGCCTTTGGTATCAGCCTGATTGAGACTGAATTACCTTGGATTATATTTAATGAGACTGAAAAAAGTTTTAGTGCGCCCGGCGAGACATACTTCAAACGTCGGATGCTCACATCGTTTCTGCAAAGCGACTGCCGCCCAGCAATTTTATCTAGAGGTGGATGGCCTTTCAAACAAAAGGCCTGTGGTGCGGTTAACCAGACAAATATAGAACCCTCATCGCTTCATTCTATCTTAGACGAATTGGAGTAATAGGTTGAGGTCCCATTGAACATTAAATTTCTTGAAATTCGATACCTGCTTCTTTCATCATAGTTTCCGAAGTTTCATATGAATCTTTTAGCCTACTAGGGGCTGCTGACGTTCACCTAAGTTCAATTAATGTTGCCGCCAGTGAGATG
>CAYSAZ010000096.1:0-8707 GCA_964429065.1 uncultured Rhodobacterales bacterium | reverse complement strand
CGCCTGCCGTGTGCGGCAGGCGGGACGGCCAATGGTGGCCGCTATTAGTCGTGGAAGTTATGGCTTCCTGTTTGAGCTGGTGAGACAGCTTAAACCCCGCCTAAGCGACTGTATAAAACCCAGCATCAGATCGGCTATTTTGCATGGCCTCAACAAAGTTATTTGATAGATAACCATTGTAAAGCCACGCAAACTGGTAGTTGTTACTACCAGTCTCTGAGCCATCGCGCAGGGCGGCGTTTATTACAAATTCCATATTGGTTCCGGCACCAGATGGTTTGGCGGTCACACCCGTTTCAGTTTTTAAATGTGTACCGTTTACGATAAGTTTGCGACTTGTTGTGCCATCATAACCAAATGCCAGTTGATGGTCTTCATAAGGCAGAGGGTCTATCTCGATTGTTGGGCGGAGCCAACCATCCGCACTGTTCCAAACATCCATTAAATCAGGGCCTTTATCACGATAGGCACCTGTGGATTGACTGTAACTAGTGCCGTTTCCGAGAGCAATAAACCCGGTTTGCGCATTCGCATTTGTCAGAAATAACTGAACACCAGCCGTCCACGTTGTTATTTTGGGCAGTGTCGCCCAAATCCAACCATTGTGCATACGCCGATAAACAAAATGCTCATCAGCCTTCAAAGTTATCAGCTTCCCGTTGCCTTTGAGCATGTAGAGGGTATCATTGAAGAACTCCAACCCTTCGCAAATGTCCGAATGTGGATCGGTGTAAACATTTCCGAGGTTTGTTCCGCCAGGCTCTACTTCATACATACGAACGGCAGGGCTGGTTGTTATTAACATATTGCCGCCATCGCGCACGGTAATGCCCTGCGCACCGGAGATAACCGTGCTTAGCGGAATTGTTCCGGCCACAGCGCCCGCAAGCGTAAGCTTCAGAATATAATCGCCAGCGCCAGCATAGGCGACCAGCAACAAATTTGTTCCGTCATACCCGACACTGGCACCATGCCCGTCATGCGGGGATGGTATTTGAACGGTTGAAACCACGGCCAATGTCGTTTTGTCAAAGGCACACAACCAGCGTTCACCGCTTCCGGTTGAAGTTGTAACCGTCAAATACAGATTACCACCAACAACACACCCATCACCAACATGATCCACATTGGCCAAGCCAAACGTAGCTAAATCTCCCCAAACATTCGTGGTTGAATTTAATACTGCTTTGGCCATATCCATGCGACGGATCGCATTTGTGTTAAATGACCAAAAATTGGTGCCATCCGTAGCAATACCCTGATGGGGGTTGCCTGAAAGGCTGTCATATCCCACGCGCACCCATTCAGTTTGTGGCTCCATTCGTGACATATCTTGGGTGTATCCAAGGCCAGTTCTGTTAACCTCTTGAGGGAAGAACCACACCACTTCAAAACCTGACCAAACAGCATTTCGACCAAGAGCTCCTGCGTCAGCCTCAAGTGCTGTATCAGCAGTTAATTTGATTACAATATCTGTGTCGCTGGCTGTGGTCACATCAGTGCGCACAATGATCCAGCCTCGCTCTTTATCAGCCTCGATAACTGCCATATCCAGAGGAATGGCGGTCACACCATCTGACGTAAAAGCCCGAATATTAGTGCCATCAATGTTAACACCAGCCCAAAAATCAACGGGCATGTCCGACAAATCAATGGGCAACGGGAACCCTGCCAGATCGCTGGCAACTTTCCCCGATGGGACTGTTAGCGTAAAGGTCGTCGCCGCCACGCTTCCACCATATTTACCGTAATTTGACGCAATAATCAGCATCAAACCGTCCCAGCCAATGTGAACGAAATTCCAGCGATTGTTGCATCAGCCGTTGCTTGTCCCACAAACGAGACCAGCGACCCGGCTGCTATGACTTTTGCGGTGCCGCCAGCGCTGGCAAAAGATACAACGCCGCCGGTCGTGATCGAGATTGTTCCGATTGATGAACCATCGTCCAACACATCAACTGCAAAGGCGTCGGTTGGGTTCACGACAACATGACCGGCAGAACCTAAAAAATCGGCCAGTAAAGTAATTTTGCGCGGCACTGAAATTCTACCAAGAACTTCGGAATCGGTTGGCGTTCCTGCAAACGAAGCGCCAATATCATAGGCAGCCACTGCGATGACAATCTTCCAACCAGCCACGTATATATATTGCCGCGCAAGGCTCTCAACCCATGTTTGCCAGCCAGTGGCGGGTATTAGGCGCTGCCACGCCCCGGTGAGCAGAAACACAGCCACGCTGTCATCCCAGCCTGCCCATGCGCCGGTTGCGCCGGTTGCCACGATATAGCGATCGCCGGGGCTTGGTGAAACTGGAGGCGCAGTTTGATTAATTGATTTCACCGAGAGCTGGCAAAGAGCGTCGATCTGATCTAGTGCAGCATTATGTGGCAGATACATTTGACCTTGCGAGGCGCTCACAACGGGCAGCCCTAAAATTGGAGTATTTGTCATGTGATTGCTCCTGAATAACTCGCCCCGATCCCTCGGCCAAAGCTGGCAGAAATCTGATAGACGTTGAAGGTGAGGGAGGTTTGTGCTGTGCCAAAATCGGTGATTTGGTTAGCCTCGGAATAAATGATGGATTGCGCTGCGCTGGCAAGGGTTCGCACCACGGCTGCACCGTTCATTATATCGATCTCATACGCCTCCGAATCCTCGCCCAATGGCACATCTGGTTGTTGCCAACTGTCATTGCCTATCCGTGATCGACGAATCCATGCGAGATCGATGTCGTTACTGCCATAGGCCATTGCCGACAAATGAACAGGTGAATATGGGCGGCGCGCTTTTGCATGATATGTAAAGGTGGTTTCACCAAACACGGCATCGCCAACCGCCGCGATCGCCGGGCCAACACGCCACGTCCTCTCCAACCCGACAGCGGCGGCCGCCAGCGTGGTTTGGACCACTCCAGCATCGAGCAGCACAAAGCGCGCACCCGATGGCAACGGGTCAGCCACCGCATGCTCAGAGCCGCGCTGACCACGTAAAAGCTTGGTCAGCCGGTATTTGCGTGTGCCGATTATTTCAACATTAGCAAACTGGATTAATTCCCACTCGCCGCTGGCCTGTTGCAATGCAGCGGCGTTGGCTCCGGCCAGCACGCTTATTTCGCTCGCCGCCTCAAGCTCGCCAGCAATAAGTTCAACATCAAGTGTATTGCCATCGTCCCAACGTTCAGCTGGTCCTTTGCCCAGCGATGCAATGGTTACGCCAGTGATTGCCGCCAATGGCAAAATTTGATCAAGGTTATAATCCGTGCTGTCAGCGCTGCGATACGCTGCAATGCCATTGCCAATCGGCTTCATATAGGCCGCCAGATAACCAGCGTCAGGATCGTTGCTATCTTGTAATAGCGGCAGGTCCATAAAAAATGGAATGGGCGTTGCCAGCGCTGAACCCGCCGCACCCGCGGGGCTACTGCCAACCGGATATTTAGCGCGGCGGGCAAAGCGTGGCTGTGTGTAAATTCTCGCGTCAAAGCGCACCAACTGCGCGCTGCGCGCCATGCCGTCAGCAATAGACACAACCCTCCATTGGCTGCGAAGGGCAGCCAGTTTCAATATATCCCCGGTCTCAACAGCCATTTTTGACGGCGGCAAAGCCAGCTCCATTGTTTCGCGCCCTGTCCAGATTTCTGCCAAGGTAATCTCGACAATGGCTTTGGCGCGACTAGCCCCCATGACCGCAGGCAAGCTGATGCTTTGAATACGGTCCGATCTCGAGACAGCCCGGCTGGCGCTCACCACCGAAGTTTGATCATCGGTTGCGATCTCGCCGTAGCTCAGTTCAACAATGGCTGGCAAGTCGGTTTCTTGGGCGCGTTTTTTTTGCCAAGCTTCACCGTCACCTGCCACCAAATCGCCCGGATCAATTGTGATCACAGCGCCCCCGCGCCGCTGGAAACGAATGGCGCTTAAAGTTTCAACCGCATCAAACATATAAGCTGGCTGGATGCCCTCAAGCACCGAGCGCGCGGAATTGCCGCCTTGGGCAGTAATGCCATCAACCGCTGCCCCCGGATTGGATATTTCATATGCGGAAAACCCGAAATCATCGCAAATCGCCTTGAGCGTGCCCGCCCCATCGGCATTGCCCAAACGCCCTGTAAGCCATGAACCATATTCATGGTTATCCGCATCTGACCAATAGCGGCCGTCCATTGGAAATGTGCTGGCGGGCCGCGCATCAAACCAGCCAATGGTCATGCCGGTCAGGTCAACCATAGAGCCGCCATAACCGAACGAGACCGGGTTGTTAGCCGGATCAGCCCAATAACCCTGCACAGCCTCTAATGTGGCGCGCTGAATGGCATCATCACGCGCGCCGGTCGAATAATGAACCCGCTTGTGATCAATGCTGGCTGGATCATAAAGCGCGCTTGGTTCATTGCTAGATTTGTCGACAGCGTTGCAAATCAGGGATGTGAACCGGATTGGCTTTGCCTCGACGGTCCAAGGGGTGGCGCTGATAAATTCTACATCAGCAGCTGCTCGGGCATAATGCGCATTTTTCCACCATTTAATCAGGTCTTTTTGCCGGAATACCCATGGTTTATTTACCACCGGATCGGTGATTAAACTCCGGGTCTGTGCATCCCGCGCAGCTTGATCCGCATAAGTCCAGTCATACAGCTCTCCAGCTGCAACATTGCCGCGCAGATACTCAGGATCATAAATACTGGTAACGCCAGCTGCAGCGTCTAGATGGCCATTGCCATCACGCCAATCGCTGAGCGGAAACTGCGCATTCAATCCGACAAAATCTATGTCGCTATGGCCCCAAAGAGTGTCGAGCGGATACCCAATGCGCCCGGCACCGAAATCTAAACTACCATACTCATCTGTATCAGCAGCATAGCTAATTTTAACAGCCATGCCCAATATTGTGCGCACTTCTGATAACAGCGAAATCAACGCAATGGTTGTTAAATAGTCTGGTTGAATTTCGGGATTATCACTGGCGCGCAGGCGCGTCATGCCCGACATTCCGTCACCAATAATAAACGTGGTGATCGCTCCGGCACTGGCTGCATTGATCGCCGCCGCGAGCTTGGCATAATGCAGAATAAACCGCCGATATGTCCAGCCATCACTGCCAGAATAAACTGTTGATACAGCGCTGGTTTCCGCGTCGATCGACAAGGCAATCTCACTGCCAGTCGCAGCGCCAAAAAAGCTGTCAATCTGGCTGATCAGTTCCACCAAATTGCCCCCTGCGTCAGGTGTTCCTGGCGCATTAAATGCAGGATCACATGTCAGCCGCGAAAGTGCTGGCTTTAGAGCTGCATTGGAAAGCCAAAAACCAGTGCTGCTATTGATCAGAAAGCGCGCCAATTCCGGTGACCAAATTATATGCGTGCTGACATTCGCACTGGAACCCAGAACACCACGCCATGATATCAGGTCTTCAGAAACACGAATAGAATCGCCGGTGCCAGATATTGCAATAAACAGGCCTGCACTTTCGGCCCAGCTAACTGCGTAAAGAAAGGTGTTACCTAGCGAATATTGAGAAGTGTAATTGATCCCGTCAGCGCTGGTCATCACCCGCGCATCGGCAATCCGGTTGCCAGTGGTCACAAATAATGAGTGCTTTGCGGACCATGAAATACCCGCATTCCAGACCCCAAGTCCATTGCCACTTGTTGGCCGCGTGGTAAATGATTTTCCGTCTGAACTGTCCATCACAAAATTTGTGCCATGATCTAGGGCTACAAATTTATTAAGCTCGGGTGAGTAAGCTATAGCGCCCCAATTACGATCATCAGCAGTTCCCGCTGTCCAGCTGTTGGCATCCGCAGACCAAATCACATTTGGCACTGCACGACCGACGGCCACAAATATTGCGAGATGCTCAACCCATATAATTTCACGCCAATCCCCGGCGACCGCAGAAACCTCCAGCCAGACATAACCATCAAGGCTGGTCCAGATTGTGCCACCGCTGGCATCGCTGCTTACGGCGACAAATATAGAAAGCTCTGCAGACCAGCACAGTGATCGCCAATTTCTTAAAGGAACTGAATGGAGCTGCCAGTTCTCGCCATCGCGTGAAACACTGCCGACCCCGGCGCTGCTCAACCCAACAAACCTGCCCAAATCTTTTGACCAGCAAGATACGGTTGGTGTTGTTGCAACGGCTTTCCAGATACGCGCGGGCGCGGGGTCCAAGGTCAGCTTCGGGCTTAGGGTCACACCCAGCCCGCGCGCCTTCATGTCTTTTGCAGCCCGTGCCAGCGCCGCATCATCTGGCGTGCCGCCGAATAATGGCTGGTCAAACAGTTTTGTTACCGTTGCGGCAGAGCTGCGATTCGACGTGTGGCATCCCCAAGCAATCGAATTGCTTTTGTCGCGCACGGCTGGTTTGATTTCGCAATTACCGCAGGCCAGATCATTCCCAAACCATTGCGGATGCAGCGTGATATTCTGGGCGTTTGGTGACAAGGCTTGCAGCTCGTCCATGGCGGCGCTGTAATCCGTTTCAGCCGTAAGAACGTGGCGGTTTTCCGGGCTGGCCTCGCCATCGCTGTTCTGGGATTGCTCAAGCGTATCAAAGCCGAATTCACCCGCATCAGGATGTAAGGCTATTGATTGAATGTCGGCTTCCAGATCGCCAACTGTGCGAAACACTTCGGCAGTGATTTGCGGCTGACTGCCAAAATCCGCGACCGGCAGGCGTTCAAACACGATATATGCCGTGCCACGAAACGCTGGCGTATTGGCGCTGCCCTCTTTGGCAACGATCAGCTCGTCCGGCAGCTGGGTCTCATTGCCTAAATATTTGCGGATGACGTATTTGCTTTGGTCAATCTCTTTGCCCGCAGCCCAGATCCGGCCAATGTGGTTTATCGGCCCTTCGCACAGTGCCACCGCGAAATTCATATAATAGCTGTATTCTGTATTGATGTTTCCGCCGCCGCCTTTGCCGCCAGTCTTGCGCTCCAGCACTTCCTCATCAAACCGTGTTGCCCAGATAATATTGCCGGACATTCTGGAACGACCCCAGAGCCGGTTCATGGGTGACCCCTCAGAGCTGCTGGTGATTTCTTGGGTTTTAAGGCGCGGACCTTCGGTGCGCGTTGGAGACTTGAGCAAGCCATTAATATACTCGCCAGCCACCGCACCGATTGCACCGCCGATGGCTGTTGCAATGGAGCCGCCAATCGCACCGCCGAGGGCTTGGCCAAGTGGGATAAGTAATATCTGGGCCATTATTCAGCCCGCCCGATAGGGAAGACAAAACAGCTGTCCAGCTTGCGCCGCCAATAATCAATGATTGGCACCTCGGAAGCACCACGACCATGATAGGCGTGAATCATGTGGGTTGAGCTGGTGGCAATGGCCAAGTGATGCACAGGCAAGCTGGCACGATACCTGAACGCCAAAACCCGCCCTGCCGAAATTCCAGTCGGATCAAAATTTAAATGACGGTGCAATGCGGCCAGCAATGAATCCTCACCCCCACGCTTCCAACTGGAGCTATAATTCGGCACGGCCTCAATCTCGTCTCCGCAAACCTCACGCCACACACCCCGCACCAAGCCAAGGCAATCAACGCCGATATTTTTGGCAGATTGCTGGTGATGATATGGCGTCCCGATCCACCCGCGGGCCCGCGCAACCACTTTGATATCAAATTCCCCGGGGGTCATTCGTCACCTCCAAAGATATCGCCAAAGAAACCACCGGTTAACGGTGACGGATTAACCACGGTTTCTGCTGAAGCGGCGTCATCTGGTTCGCTAAACAGTGAACTGCCGTCATTGCCATATTCGTCATCTGGATCAATTTGCAGCATCATGCGATCATTGCCCGGGATGCGATTAAACCCACGAAAGTTGAGAAAATTATTGAACAGCTGCTGACAGCTATCAGCGCGCTTATCGCAACCAATTTTGGCCGAAAAGCTGTCACCGTCAACAATGTCATAAGGCGTCGCGTCAGCCAGTATCAAATGAACACCCGCTCCGCTGCCGATATGCATTTTGATATCAAATGGCAGGCCAGCATTGGCCCCACTGGTGAATGTCAACTTCCCACGCGAAAACAAACCTTCGGTATCATTGCCAGCCAAAGTAACCAGATCCGTTGGATAAAGATGCAGCGATCCGTCCGAGCTGGCGATTGTGCCAAACGCTTTGTAGCGATCATCGCTAAGGTCCAGCGTGCAGCGGCTATCTCCAAATTCAGCATCACAGGTCGGTTTATAAAACCGCCCTTTGGCTTGGTTCAGTTCATGGGCCAGCCCGCGCATTTCCGCACCAAAGCCAAGACTTCCATGCACAACTTGCCCAATGCTGGCCTTGCGCCAAACCATGCGGTTTGCAATCTGGCTCCAGTCGACCAAATGAACGGTGACAGCGGCGTTGTCCCAAAGACCGGCGCGCAGATCCGAATCCTTGATGCGCGTGCTATCGAGCAGCCCTTCAACCTCCTGCGTTGAAATCGCCAACCCCAATGCCAGCTCAACCTCAGAAGGCGTAAAACCGCTTTGCGGCTCATAGCTCACGCCATCAAAATCAAGCTGCCGGTCATGGTTGGTAAACCCCAACACTGTGCCATCGCTCAAAGTGACCTGCCAGCAATGGCATAGCATGGTTCCGCCGCTATCCAGCGCGGCCTGAATGGTGGCGGGAATTACTCTCATAGCTTCAGCTCTTTGAGAAAGATGGAAGGGATATCGCCCATTTTTGCGCGCACAGTTA
>CAYSAZ010000095.1:0-8753 GCA_964429065.1 uncultured Rhodobacterales bacterium | reverse complement strand
CGCACACAATCTTGCGTGATGTGGATACCCTGACCGAGGCCGGCCTGCCAACTATTTTTCGCCAGTACTGGAGGTACTTGGACTGGTAAAACTGGAACATAACGCCCGCAATAACCGGATCAGGGCAGTTCAACGCGAAATGTAATCTCGCTCCAGCCATCAGTATCACGGGCGCGGATCATCACCTGTGTCACGTCGCTCGGGATTTTTACATTGCTTAATGCACGCGTAAAGGGCTGTTCATCTACGTGGGGATGCGCCAGCGTGCGATAGCCAAGCGATGTGCCTGCAAGGGTCAACACCTCCCAGCCATCGGCGTAATGATCCCAGCCACTATCGGCGTGTTTCAGCGTGACAGCAAAATGCCAAGTGCCGTTGCTTTGCGTTGCAACTACATCAAGTATTTCAACCTCTGCGGCGCGGAGGGGTGAGAAGGGCAGGCTAACAACCAGACCCGAAATTAGAAGTTTTCGCAGCATATAAAACCTGTTGAACAGTATTTTTACATCATTTCTAACACCAAAGCCCTCAATTTTGCAAATGCCGGGCGGTAACAGTTTCGTCAAGCAATTGATCGAACAATCCTGGCCAACTCAGCCTTTTCTGGCCCGTCAAGAAAATCTGCCAGTGTGAAAAAGCACAAGCCATCAACATCCGTTGCAAGCAGTTTATCAACCATTTCTTGCACCTCGCATGCACGCACAGTTTTTATGCGACCAGCATTTTCATGCATGCCACTCAGATAATGTGCGCCGGTCTGAAGCGTGCAATACGTAGTTTGGCCCGTTGTTTCTTTGATCACAGAGGCTATTTTGGCGGGCCAGGCAATGTCGCGCTTTAGTATCTGATGATAGGCCATCACCTCAAATATATCGACAACATCGGGCAATGTCGCATGACGCTGGCCAAGCACATGTTCAAGCGCACCATCAAATTCATGCATTTGAAAAGGTACTGTGTTGACAGCAACCGGGATATCCTTGGCAATATCGCGCGCCGCGGCCTTAAGGGTTGCGATCATATCGTGCGTGATGGTGCATTTCCAATCCGTGAACAGGGCGCGGTGATGCGTTGAAATCTGGCTTGCGCAGGCGATTGGGTCATCTATGGGCAGCGACAGCCTGCTCCATTCGCCAAATTGCTGCATCGTGTCATGGGAAAAACAGAATTCCCGCAGATTATTACGCGTCATGCCAGACTGCCATGTCTCCCAAAAACCGGGCCAGCGGGCAAAGCCAAAATGCAGACCATCGGGCTGCAAAATATCGACAGCGGCGCGTAATTTTTGTGCTTTATCATCAATAAACGCACGGTTTGAAAGCGGGATGCCGACATACCAATCGCACTGCTCGCCGGGGTTTCCATATTGATCTACCGGCAGTATTTCCGGATTTTTACGCGCCGCCTCTGGATCAAAACCAACATTCATACAGGCAAAATACCTGACCCCGCATTTCTTTAATTCTTCCCTGAATTCAAGATCGTTGCGCAGGCCATCCGGGGCTGAGTGCGCATTGAATACCGTGCTGCTTTGCATGGGCAAAATATGGCTTTGCGTAATAACAAAATTCACCCCCAGTTCAGCAATAAATTCGGCCGCTTCCCTTGGTCTAAAACCATATTTCAACGACCAATCATTATTATATATCTTCATTCCTACCGGAAATTTTGACATTACGTGCCTCCAAACTCAGGGCTTTTACTATGCCTGAGGTACATCACCCCAAATGTTTTCTATCTTTACTTATTGGGGTAATTTTGCCCGTTTTTGTTCGTTTTGGCTTTTAATAGGTATTATATACCCGTAATTTATCCTATTGATCCGCGCAACCACACTCTTCATATGATGCGCAACATCGTGATTTTCCACACTTATGCGCAGAAAACGTACAAAGGAGGGTTTTATTCTATGCACCCCAACACAGTAGGGCACAGTATTTTCCAAAATACTTCAATCACATCTCTATTTACAAAAGGCAGCACAGTAAGTACATTAATATAGTGGATTTAACAAAGCTATGCTAAACATACGGTATGCACACACAGAGTAAACATAGTAAAAATCAAGTTTTGGCTAAAAAAACAAGCCAATCTAGGATTTATAATCGCAGGCTGGTTTTCGATTCGCTACGCATTCATATGGCCCTCTCGAAAGCAGAATTAGCGCGTGAGACCAATCTAACACCACAAACAATTGCAAATATCATTGATGACCTAAAGGCCGATGATTATGTGCTGGAAACCGGCAGGCGAACAACGCCGCGCGGGCAGCCTCCGATTGTCATAGAAATCAATCCACATGGCGGCTACAGCGTTGGTGTTCGCATCGATCATAAACGCTATGATATTGTAATTTCCAACCTACTGGGCAAAATTTTGTTCAATGTGGATGGCAAAACCCCGGATAAAGACGCTGAAGGGCTTATCGAATTCATTGCCGATGCGACTAACGCTGCGATAATAAAATCAAAGTTACCAAAAAAACGCTTTCTCGGGGTTGGTTTGGTTACACCAGGCCCTTTTGATACACATTGGCCTCAAGAGCAAAGTCCCGGGTCTTTACCGGGCTTTCAGAGCCGCGCAGTCAAAGAGGTTTTGAGCGAAAAAATCCGCCTGCCTGTCCTTTTGGAAAACGACGCGGCTGCCGCTGCAATCGGAGAATTGCTTTTCGGGGTGGATCGAAATATCCGTAATTTCTTTTACCTCTTTATTGCCGAGGGCATAGGTGCCGGCTTGGTCTGGAATGGCCAGCTTTATCGTGGTGCAAAAGGTAATGCGGGCGAATTCGGGCACCATATTATCGACCCGGATGGCAAGCCGTGTTATTGTGGAAATAAGGGCTGTTTAGGGCAATATCTGTCCCTCGCTTCTCTATATGAGCATTTACGCCAACATGGGATTTCCCCGGATGGCCCAGATAAATTAGAGGCGCTGTTGGCTGAAAATAACCCGGCGTTGGTGGAATGGATAAACACGGCAACCACAGCTTTGCGCCCGGCAATTGCCAGTGTGGAAAACTTGTTGGAACCCGAGGTCATCATCCTGGGTGGCACAGCGCCTGTCGCTTTGCTTGAGGCGATAAATGCCCAGCTTGAACCACTTTTCCCATCAATAAATGCCGGAAAAAAGCAGGCGCGCATTATCCTTGGCGAAAACACATGCCAAAGTATTGCGCAAGGCGCAGCAGCGATTCCTATTATCGCAGCAACCAGTCCAAATCCAACCATCTTTACCAGTGGCGAATCCATTGCCTTTGAGCGAAACTTCTAGGTAACCACCTGTTTTACATGGTGAAATACTATTTCTTGACAGAGCGTTAATTTTATTCAATACAAATAAGGGAACGTTCCCATAGTGTTGGAAGAGCCGCAAAGTGGTCACAATCAAAGATGTATCAAAGCGCGCAGGCGTTTCAAAATCCACGGTATCGCGTGTGACTGCCAACAATGGCTACGTCTCTGAACGCAAGCGCGAAATCATTGAGCGTGCGATCACTGAACTTGGATACCGCCCCAATACTATGGCCCGCGGGCTGCGCTCTAATCGTACAAATATTATCGGAAATGTTGTCGTAGATGTCGCCAGCCCGTTTTATGCCCAGATGGTCGGTGGCAGTCAGGCTGCCTGTCGTCAGGCGCAAAAAAGTATGCTTATCAGCAGTGGTTATGCGGATCAAAACGATGAATCAAACGCGATTATGGAACTGATCGATCGTGCGTGTGACGGGTTGGTGTTATATCTTGAAAATCCGGTGCGCGAAGATGTGGCTGATATCATTCGAAACTCCGGCATCCCGATCGTTATGATCGGTGGCGATGAGCGCAAACTTGGTCGTGCCGTGATCAAAATCGATAACTATTCCGGTGCCAAAACCGCAATGCAATTTCTGGTTGATAAAGGGCACCGTCACATCATCCATCTGTCCGGCCCCCTTGCCTACCGCGATACCCGCGCACGCCTTTTGGGTATAAAAGCAACTTTGGCCGATGCAAATATTGATGAGAAAAAAGTTCTTATACGCCACGGTGAATATTTCGAAAAATTCGGATATCTCGAGACATTAAGCCTACTTGACAGTGGTCACAAATTCACCGCCGTATTTGCCGGGGATGATGATATCGCCGCCGGTGTTATTCTTGCCCTAAAGGAACGCGGCCTACACTTGCCCAAAGACGTTTCCGTGATCGGTTTTGACGATAATTTCCACGCGCGCCATCTGTCACCTGCATTGACCACTGTGCGCCAACCCACCCGTGAGGTTGGGCGCTTAGCTATCGAGTTGCTTGCACAGATTCTGGATGGCAAAGACCTTGAGGAAACCGAGATTACCGTTCCCACCGAACTAATCGTTCGTGAGAGCGTAACCACAGTATAATATAACAAAGGAGAGCTAATTGCAGGAGAAAAAACGCATATTACCAAAACAACACACCATCTTGTGGGAACGATCCCACGCAGGGAGAGAACAATGAAAAAACTACTTTTAACGGCCGCAATTGCAGTTGCCGGCACGGCGTTAAGCGCCGGTGAAGTGACCATGCGCCTCATTCCGTATCACACGGATGCGCATGTCAAAAACTTCAACCCATACAACTATTCGCATCCATCGGGTTTTGTGCAGGATTTCGCCTATGAGCCGCTTTGGATTTATAACATTTTGCATCCGGAAAATGATTTTCCAACGTTGGCAACTTCATATGACGTCGCCGAAGACCTGATGAGCGTGACCTATCATCTGCGTGAAGGCGTTATTTGGTCCGATGGCGAAACCTTTGATGCCGATGACGTGGTTTTTACCTTTAACTACGACAAAGCACACCCGGATTTCCCAATTGGGTTTGACCATTACACACCTGAGACCGATACAGGTTCAATCGCCAGTATTGAAAAGCTCGATGCTCACACTGTGCGGTTTAATCTACAAAAACCGGATTCACTGGCGCATCTGAATATCGGGATTGTGTTTCCATTGCCCGAACATATCTGGAACAGTGTTGATGACCCCAGAAATTTTGCAAACGAAACTATCGTTGCTACGGGACCTTTTACAAATGTGAAAGAATTCTCGCGTGCCTCGTGGAAACTTTGCCGCAACGAGACCTATCGTGAAAACGACACCAACAAAATCGACTGTCTGCAATTCCCGCAACTTTCGGGTAATGAACAGGTGATGGCAGCAATGACAACGGGTGAACTGGATTGGGCTGGCGACGGCATGACCGACCCGGAAATCACATACTCGCCCAAAAGCGAGCATAACCAGTATTGGCTGCCAGCAGACGGTAACACCAACCTGCAACTCAACACGACCAAAGCGCCGTTCAACAATGTTGAGTTCCGCAAGGCCTTCTCAATGGCGATTAACCGTCAGCCAATCTTGGATATCGCAACCTTTGGTCTGACCACAGCGACACGTTATCCAATCGCAACAGGGGAATTCTATAAAGCCTGGTATGATGAAGATGCGATGGCAGAATATGAATATCTGATGGCCTATGATCCCGAAGGCGCCAAGGCAATTCTTGATGCGGCTGGCATTGTGGATCAAGACGGTGATGGTTGGCGCGACAATGCTGATGGCACCCCGATTGATTTCAAAATCTCCGTACCTGCGGGTTGGACAGATTGGGTGAACTCGGTGCAAATCGTGGCTGAAAACCTTCAGGATATCGGTATAAACGGCAATCTGCACGCAATGGAAGAAGGCGCATGGTTTGACAATTTCACCACTGGTGATTTTGATGTCTACATCATGTGGGTTGAAACTTCGACCACACCGTGGTGGACGTATTACGCCATGTTTAGCCCCCAATCTATGGTACCTGGGCAAATCCGTGAGCAAGCCATGCACCAGATGCGCATCCCTGCGATTGAAGAATCTCTGGCGGCCATCAGCTCTACGCGTGATCCAGCCGTACAATTGGCGGAAATTCAGAAAATCCACATCCAAGTGGCTGAAAACCTGCCGATTATTTCGCTGTTTGCCAACCCAAGCTGGTATCAGTATTCAACTCGCCGTTTCACCGGCTGGTCGAATGAAGATAACCCGTATATCCGCCCAATGCTGCATCCTGGCATTCATGAGCGGGTGAAACACCTCCTAAGCTTGACACCAATCGAATAAACGGTGTCGTGACTTAACGGGTGGGCGTCTCTTTGGTGCCCACCCAAATTATCAGGGATATTCCATGCAGTTTTTGCTTCGTCGGCTGGGCTTTTATCTAGGTGCCTTCTTTGTCGCCATCACCCTTAATTTCTTTATCCCGCGCTGGATGCCGGGCGATCCAACGACCCGCATCATTTTAGCGATGCGCGGGCGGCTGCGCCCTGATCAGATTGATGCGATCAAGGAATCCTACGGTTATAACGGCTCGCTCTGGGAGCAGTACTGGATCTATCTGGTTAAACTAACCCATCTGGATTTTGGTGTATCCACCACGAATTTCCCCGAACCCACATCCACACTTTTATTCTATTCCGCCAACTGGACGCTGTTGTTGGTCGGGCTGGCAACCGTTATCGCCTTTACCATGGGCATCGCCATGGGCATCTATTCGGCCTGGAACCGTGGCGGCTTTTTTGACAGCCTGTTCACCCCGATCAACGTGATGCTTAATGCCTTTACCCCGGCGATTGTCGCATTGCTGCTGTTTTACGGACTTGCATTAGAATGGAGCGTATTTCCGTTGGGGCGCGCCCATAGTTTGAGCGTTGTCCCCGAATGGAGCTTCACCTTCATCATCAATATTCTATACCACGCAACCCTGCCCGTGCTGTCCATTGTCATCGTAACCTTTGGCGCCTGGCATCTGGGCATGCGCAACACCATGATCAATCTGCTGGATGAGGATTTCGTTATCCTCGCCAAAGCCAAAGGCCTGTCAGATCGGCGTATTCGCTATCGTTATGTCGCGCGCAACGCGATCCTGCCGCAGGTAACATCCCTTGCGATGTCGATCGGATTTGTGTTGGGCGGTGCGATTATCACTGAGATCGTGTTCAACTACCCCGGTCTTGGAAAATTCACGTTATCGGCCATCCAGGCCCGCGATTATTCCTTTATTCAGGCGCAATTGTTGTTGCTTACCAGCACCGTGCTGGTGGCCAACATGGCTTCTGACGTTCTTAACCTCATTCTTGACCCGCGCTTGCGCACCGGCGGTCAACATTAGGAAATACCCATGACGCCCACACCTAACACCCACGCAGCCCCATCCCAAGAGGCCCTGATGAAAGAGCTTGGCATTAAGCCACGCCCAAAATGGCTGCGAAATCTGCCCATCGGCATCTCGGGGCTGATCACCAACAAAAAGGGGTTGGCCGGGGCAATTATCATGCTGGTGCTCCTTTTATCTGCATTATTTGCACCGATTTTAGCCACACATAACCCGTTTCGCATCGCAGGTAGCCCCCATATACCGCCCGGGGCCGAGCATTACATGGGCACAACCCGCATGGGGCGGGATGTATTTTCGCAACTGATATACGGCGCGCGCACCAGTTTGCTGGTGGGTTTCATCGCCGGTTTTTCAGCAACCCTGATTGGGTTGGTTGTCGGCATTTCTGCGGGGTATTTTCGCGGGAAAATCGACGAGATTCTGACATTTTTTGTTAACGTCGTTCTGGTGATGCCTGCCTTGCCCCTTATAATCGTATTTGCCGCCTATATCGAAAAAGCCACGCCGGCATTGATCGGACTGGTGCTGGCAGCAACCGGCTGGGGCTGGGCGGCCCGTACCATTCGCACACAAACACTGGCTATTCGCAGCAAGGAATTTGTGTTGGCGGCTGAACTCGGGGGGGAAAAGAAATGGCGGATTATCATCATGGAAATCTTTCCCAATATGCTCAGCTTTATCGTGGGCGGTTTCGTGCTGGCGACCATCTATGCCATTTTGGCAGAGGCCGGGCTGGAATTCATCGGACTTGGGGATCCAAGTGCTGTGACATGGGGAACGATGCTTTATGCCGCGGAACGTGCACAGGCGCTTAGAACCGGAGGCTGGTGGGAAGTTTGGCCCGAATGCATCGCAATCATGGTCACCGGGGGCGCATTGGTCATGATCAACTTTGCCGTTGATGAAATCACCAACCCACAGCTAAAAGCCGGGCGTAATAGCCGCAAGGTAAAGGCATATCTGGCCAAACGCGGGAGATCTATCGATGTCTTCTAATCCATTGATGCAGGTAAAAAACCTGACTGTTGATTATGTAACCGAAGATGGTATCGCGCGCGCCGTCAACGATGTCAGTTTTGATATTGCCAAGGGCGAGGCCTTTGGTCTGGCGGGCGAAAGTGGCTGTGGCAAAAGCACTGTGGCCTTTGCACTGGCCCGTCTTACCCGCCTGCCCGGGCTGGTCAGCGGCGGGCAAATTACCTTTGACGGTCAGGACGTTTTGTCGCTAACCGGCAAGGATTTGCAAAAATATCGCTGGAACAAGGTCAGTTTTGTGTTTCAAAGCGCGATGAATGCTCTCAATCCGGTTATTCCGGTATCCGAGCAAATTCTGGACGTGATTGAAGCGCATAAAGCGGGGGATGCTGGATTTTCGCGCACGCGGGCCATTGAAATGTTTGAACTGGTTGGTATCCATCCCGACCGGCTTGATGATTATCCCCACCAGTTTTCCGGTGGTATGCGCCAACGTATCTGCATTGCGATTGCCCTGTGCCTGCAACCCAAGTTGATCATTATGGATGAACCGACGACGGCGCTCGATGTTGTGGTGCAGCGCGATATCATTAACCAGAT
>CAYSAZ010000094.1:0-9292 GCA_964429065.1 uncultured Rhodobacterales bacterium | reverse complement strand
CATTGCGAAAATGCTTGGCGACAGCGACATCAATGCCAAATACCCCTTCGCCAAACTCGGCGACATTCAGGTAAACCTCCATGATCCGGCGTTTACCCCAAAGGCTTTCGATCATCACCGTCATCCCTGCCTCTAGCCCTTTGCGCAGCCAGCTTCGTGATGGCCACAGGAACACATTTTTCGCAACCTGTTGGGAAATGGTCGAGGCTCCGCGCCCGGAGCCATCGCTCATTACCGCCTCAAAATCGAACCCGTTATGTGTGCAAAAATTCGCATCCTCGGCCGCCGCAATCGCCAGCGGGATATTGGGTGACATGTCCTCCAAATCCCGCCAGATATATTGAACGCGCCCAAGGCGTTGGTATTCCATTCCCATCAGGATCGTAACTGGCGGGTTAACCCATTTTAGCAGGGCAATCAGCAACACAAGCACCAGAAAAATGCCTATCCAGAATTTTAGATACGCACGCAGTAACCACCAAAACAGCCGTAAAATCAGCGGGGGTTTACGCGGCAGTTCTGGTACAATTTTTTGGGGCCGTTTTGCCATGCTTTATTGTGCAACGGCGGATACCTCGTCGTCAATCAAAGGATGCGCAATTCGGTTCAGCATTTCCTTTGGGCAAAGTTGCTTGAATTTGGGCAAATAATCGGCCCAACGGCGCAAAACCTCGGTGCCTTTGGGGCTGCTGGTCTGCGCGACATGCTGGGTGATCAGGCTTTTCAACTGTGCTTCCCAATGGGCAGATTGTACGGGCTGAACGGTCAGGGTTTCTGTATTGACACGGGTCTCGATCTCGCCATTCAGATCCAGAATATAGGCCATGCCGCCGGTCATGCCAGCACCAAAATTGTCACCAATAGTGCCTAAAATTACCGCGATTCCGCCAGTCATATATTCACACCCGTTAGAGCCACAGCCCTCAATCACCGCATCAGCGCCGGAATTTCGGACGCAAAAACGTTCACCTGCGCGCCCGTTGGCAAATAGTTTTCCCGCCGTAGCGCCATATAAAACCGTATTGCCGATGATGGTGTTATCTGCCGCAATCAACGGGCAACCAAGGCGGGGGCGCAACGTTATCATGCCGCCAGACAGCCCTTTGCCGACATAATCATTCGCATCGCCCGAGACCTCAATCTTAAGGCCCGGCACTGCAAATGCCCCCAAAGATTGCCCCGCCGAGCCGGTTAGTTTCACGGTCAGATGGTCCCCTTGCAGCGCATTTTGCATGCCAAACCGCTCGACGATATGGCTGGAAACACGCGTGCCAACGGTGCGGTGCGTGTTTTGTACCGCATAGGAAAGCTGCATTTTTTCGCCGTCCTTAAAGAACGGTTGGGCATCCTCAACGATCTGGGCGTCCAGCGTGTCGGGCACGGTTTGGCGCGGGCGTTTGCGATCATATGTAATGGCACCAGCTTCGCTTGCAGAAATCAAAAGCGGGTTCAAATCAAGATCATCCAGATGCGCCGAACCGCGCGAAACCTGCGTCAACAAATCGGCACGCCCGATAACTTCGTCAAGGGTTCGCATTCCAAGCGAGGCCAGAACTTCGCGAACTTCCTGCGCATAAAACGTGATCAGATTAACCACTTTATCGGCAGATCCCGTGAATTTTTTGCGCAATTTCGGGTCTTGCACACACACGCCTACCGGACAGGTATTTGATTGACACTGGCGCACCATGATGCACCCCATCGCGATCAACGCCGCAGTGCCGATACCAAATTCTTCGGCCCCCATCATCGCGGCAATCACAATATCACGCCCCGTGCGCAAACCGCCATCGGTGCGCAATGTTACCCGGTCGCGCAAATTGTTCAGCGCCAAAACCTGATGCGTTTCACTTAAACCCATTTCCCAAGGCAGGCCCACATATTTGATCGAAGTTGCCGGACTGGCCCCGGTGCCACCGTTATGCCCCGAGATCAAAATCACGTCGGCCTTGGCCTTGGCAACCCCGGCCGCAATCGTGCCAACACCGCTGGAGGCCACCAGTTTCACGCAAACCTTGGCCCGTGGGTTGATCTGTTTGAGATCATAAATCAGCTGTGCGAGATCCTCGATTGAATAGATATCGTGATGCGGCGGTGGGGAAATCAGCGTCACGCCGGGCGTAGAATGGCGCAAACGTGCAATCAATTCTGTCACTTTAATGCCGGGCAATTGCCCACCCTCGCCGGGTTTGGCACCTTGGGCAACCTTGATTTCCAGCTCCTCGCATTGGTTCAGATATTCCGCTGTCACCCCGAACCGCCCCGAGGCCACTTGCTTGATTTTGGCGCTGGGATTATCCCCGTTGGGTTCGGGTACAAAATGCGCCGGATCCTCGCCGCCCTCGCCTGAATCCGACTTTGCACCGATACGGTTCATCGCGACATTCAGGGTTTTATGGGCCTCAGGGCTAAGCGCGCCCAAGGACATGCCAGGGGTTACAAAACGTTTGCGAATAGTGGTGATGCTTTCAACTTCATCCAGCGAAATTGGCGCGTTTGCCGGTTTAAAATCCAGCAGATCACGCAGATGAATCGGCGGGCGGGATTGCATGTTTTTGGCGTATTGTTTCCACAGTTCATAGGAGCCGCGATCACAGGCAGATTGCAAAATATGCATGGCCTGGGCTTCCCACGCGTGGGTTTCACCCGATGCGCGCGCCTTGTAAAACCCACCGATTGACAGCACATCCTGCCCGTTCAGCCAGCCTTTTGCGTGCACATCTGACACAGCGCGCTGAATGCCGGTGATGCCGATGCCTGAAATACGGCTGTGCATGCCGGGGAAATATTCTGCAACCATGGCGCGCGAAAGCCCGACAGCCTCAAAGTTTAACCCGCCACGATAAGAGGAAATAATGGATATCCCCATCTTGGCCATGATCTTCAGTAACCCTTGGTTTATCGCCGTGCGATAGCGCGCCTGAGCGACCTCAAAAGTGCAATCCAGCAAGCCGCGCTTTATCCTGTCGGCCAAAGAATCGAGCGCCAGATACGCATTCACTGTCGTAGCCCCCGCGCTGATAAGCACCGCGAAATACTGTGGATCGATGCATTCAGCGGCGCGTACATTCAACGACGTAAATGTGCGCAACCCTTTTTGCACCAGCCAGCTATGCACCGCCGAGGTCGCAAGGATCATCGGCATTGGTACATTATCGGCATTCTGCTGCGCGTCGCTTAAGACAATATGTCCAGTTCCGGCGCGAACGGCATCTTCTGCCTCGGCGCGGATACGGTTGAGGGCATTTTGCAAGCCCTGCGGTGTATCGGTTGGAAACGTACAGTCAATCGTCATAACTGTATCGCCAAAATACGCCATCATCGCGTCAAACCGCCCGTTGGAAACAAACGGACTGTCCAACGTTAAAATTTCGGTCTGGCTGCTGTCCTGGTCCAGAACATTCTTCAAATTCCCGAACCGCGTCTTCAGGCTCATCACCCGAAATTCGCGCAAACTATCAATCGGCGGGTTGGTCACCTGGCTGAAATTCTGACGGAAAAAATGGCTGAGCGGGCGGTATTTTTCCGACAAAACCGCGCTTGGCGTGTCATCCCCCATCGAGGCCAGCACTTCTTTGCCATCCTCCGCCATCGGGTGCAGGATCATCTCCAGCTCCTCGATCGAATACCCCGCGGCAATCTGGCGCATTCGCAAATCCGCCCCGACAAACTTGGGTTTTTCGTCCACCCTGTCGGTAATCTTCTCAAGGTCCGTGATCCGCTTCACCCATTCGTCAAATGGTTGCGCGGCGGCCAGCATATCTTTCAAATCCACGTCGTGCCACAGCTTGCCGGTCGCCATATCCACGCCGATCATTTGCCCAGGCCCCAGCGCTCCTTTTTCCACAACGCCCATTTCATCGGTTGGCACCATGCCAGTCTCGGACCCTGCAATCAGCAACCCGTCACCCGTCACGACATAGCGCATCGGGCGCAAACCATTGCGATCCAATCCCGCACAAACCCATTGCCCGTCCGTCATCGCCAAGGCAGCAGGGCCGTCCCACGGCTCCATCACGGAGTTGGCGTAGGAATACATATCCTGCCACGCCTGCGGAATCGCGGTCGCCGCGTTCATCCAGCTTTCCGGCACCAACATCGTCTTGGCCATAGGCGCATTTCGTCCCGCCCGCACCATCATCTCAAACACCGCATCCAGCGCCGCACTGTCAGATGAGCCGTGCGCAATAATCGGCTTGATATCTTCGGCCATGTCGCCAAACGCGTTGGATGTCATGCGAATTTCGTGGCTTTTCATCCAGTTAACATTGCCTTTAAGCGTGTTAATCTCGCCGTTATGCGCCAGCATCCGAAACGGCTGTGCCAGCCACCACTGCGGGAAGGTATTGGTCGAATAGCGTTGGTGATAAATCGCATATGCGCTCTCGAAACGTTCGTCCATCAGGTCGGGGTAAAACACCGCCACCTGCTCGGCCAACATCATGCCTTTGTAGATAATCGAGCGGCATGAGAGCGAGCTGATATACAGCTCATTCACCTGCGCCGCTGCCGCCGCTTTCTCAATTCGGCGGCGGATAACATACAACTCCCGCTCAAATGTTTCCTCGTCCACACCTTTGGAGTTGGAGATAATAATCTGCTCCACCTCGGGGCGGGTTGCGTTGGCTTTGTCACCCAGACATGAAATATCTACCGGCACATGACGCCAGCCATAGATATAATATCCCATCCGTAGAACTTCGGATTCAACAATCGTGCGGCAGGTTTCTTGTGCAGAAAAATCGGTGCGCGGCAGGAACACCATGCCCACAGCAATTAGATTGTCGTCGGGTTCATGCCCAGTGCGCCGAATTTGATCGTAGAAAAACCTGACCGGAATTTGCAACAATATCCCGGCGCCGTCGCCAGTTTTACCGTCGGCGTCCACAGCACCGCGATGCCAAATCGCCTTTAGCGCGGCAATACCGTTTTTCACAACCTCGCGCCGTGGTTTTCCGTCTATTGCGACAACCAGCCCGACACCACAGGATGCATGTTCATCGCTTACGCGGTACAATCCGTTTTTAGCCAGAAATGTACGTTCGGCTTGGTGTTTCTCCGCCCATTTTTGATCAAAGATGGTCATGGTTATGCTCCGGTGTTAAGAAATTTTGCGATGCTATCCGCTGCATCACGCCCGTCTTTGATCGCCCAAACCACGAGGCTGGCTCCGCGCATGATATCCCCCGCAGCATAGACCCCGGGCAGGCTGGTTTTAAACGTCTGAAAATCGGCTTTGATCGTGCCCCAGCGGGTTACTTCCAGTTTGGGCGTATCCCACAAAACTGGCAGTTCTTCGGGTTCAAATCCCAGCGCTTTGATCACCAGATCGGCGCCCTCGACATATTCTGAACCCTCAATCGGTTCAGGAGCTTGGCGCCCCGTTGCATCTGCCGTTCCAAGGCGCATTTTTTGCACCATTACGCCGGAAACCGTACCTTCGCCGGTGAAGCCTTTGGGGGCTGCCAGCCAGACAAATTCAACGCCTTCTTCTTCTGCATTTTCAGTTTCACGCACAGATCCCGGCATGTTTGCACGATCCCGGCGATAGAGACATTTTACCGATTTTGCATGCTGGCGAATTGCCGTGCGCACACAGTCCATCGCCGTGTCCCCGCCTCCGATAACCACCACGTTTTTACTTTTTGCGTTCAGCGCACCACTATCATATTCGGGCACAGCATCGCCAAAATTCTGCCGGTTACTGACGCTCAGGTAGTCAATAGCCTTAACGATTCCGCTTAAACCCGCGCCTGGCCCCCCAAGGTCGCGCGATTTGTAAACCCCTGTAGCAATAAGCAAAGCATCATGTTTTTCACGCAGTTTTGCAAAACTGATGTCCGCGCCAATTGCACAATCATTAACGATTTTAACGCCACTGTCGGCCAGTTGTTTGATCCGGCGCAGCACAATATCTTTTTCCAACTTAAAGCTGGGAATACCATAGGTCAGTAGGCCGCCGGCGCGATCATTGCGTTCATAAACAGTTACTTTGAAGCCCATGCGCCGCAGCCGATCAGCCGCAGCCAACCCCCCCGGACCAGCCCCGATAATGCCAATGCTTTCGTCGCGTTCAATACTGGGTGTGGTGGGTTTTACCCAACCGTTTTCCCAAGCCGTATCCGTGATATATTTTTCAACCGCGCCGATTGTCACCGTGCCGTGGCCTGATTGTTCAATCACACAATTACCTTCGCACAGGCGATCCTGCGGGCAGATACGTCCGCAAATTTCCGGGAAAGTGTTCGTCGCCTGACTAATCTCATAAGCTTCGCGCAGACGCCCCTCGGCGGTCATGCGCAGCCAGTCGGGAATGTTGTTATGTAGCGGACAATGGGTCTGACAATAGGGCACACCACATTGCGAACACCGGCTGGCTTGTTCAGCAGCTTTTTGTGAAATATATTCCTGATAAACTTCGAGGAAATCCTCGCGACGCACCTCGGAATCCCGTTTTTCAGGCATATCCCGCGCAATATCGGTAAATTTCAACATAGGTTGTATTGCCATAGCTATTCTCCATCCAGCCTTCTCTTTTACATTAGGTAAACATCACTATAAAGACAGTAATGCTTACCTATTATACGGGAAAATGGTTATTTGCAAAAATATTCGTGCATAATAAATATAAATAGGTACGATTTCTTACCTAAATTGCCAAATGACCTTTGTTTAAAGGCGCGTTAGAGTAGGTAATCGATTCGAAATCCAAGGTTTTATGCCGATGCCCTTCTATTATTTACTGTTGTTAGCCTTAATCCAAGGCATTACCGAGTTTTTGCCTGTATCTTCTTCGGCTCATCTTATCTTGCTCCCAGCCCTGACAGGGGCGCAGGATCAGGGGTTGATGCTCGATATTGCCGTGCATATCGGGACATTATGCGCCGTAATTCTATATTTTCGTAAGGATGTAATGCTTGCCTTGTACGGCATCGGGGATTTTCTGCGAGGGGATCGCAACACAGAAGGTGCGCGCCTTGCTACATTGCTGATCGTCGCCACCATTCCTGTGATGCTGCTTGGCCTAATTCTGAAAGTAACCGGGTTAATCGATGCTATGCGTTCCATCACTGTGATCGGCTGGGCAATGCTGATTTTCGGGCTGGTGCTATATTGGAGCGACCAAAGACCGCCCCGAAAAGATCACCCGAAATCCTGGACGATGCGAGATGCGGTTATCATGGGGCTTTGGCAGGCATTGGCGTTAATTCCCGGCACATCACGTTCCGGCGCGACGATCAGCGGCGCACGCTATCTGGGATATGGCCGCGTGCCAGCGGCACGGTTGTCGATGCTAATGTCGATCCCGACAATCATGGCATCCGGTGCATTATTGGGGCTTGATGTGATTAAAGAAGGCGACTGGAGCCTGGCAAAAGACGCGAGCATTGCCGCCATATTGGCCTTTATCGCCGCGCTATTTGCGCTAACCCTGATGATGCGACTGTTAAAAACCGTCAGTTTTACACCCTATGTGATCTATCGCATTGGCCTTGGGGTGGTTTTGTTGTGGATAGCCTATACCTAGATTTTCAGGTTTTTAGCCGAGGATGTGATCGCCGTGAACTGCCCGTGGGGACGGTAACAATAGAGATAATCCTCAATCACGCCCTCCATCGCTTTTGGGGTGATTCCGAAATCGGCAAAACCTGCCGCATCTTTTTGAACCACATTATCAATGCGCAACTGTTTAACCTGATCGCGAGTGATCATTGCCACAATAAGCCCGCGGCTGGCGAGCGCAATCATATCAAAGCCCCAGGCTTTAAGCGCGGCAAACCTGAAAGGAATGTTGATAACCAGCCGTTTGCGCCTGATAATATGCAGAACATTTTGGATAATTTCGCGCAAGCTTTTTACCTCTGGCCCACCAAGTTCGTAGATACCGCCGGGGATATCGCCGGTTATAGCCACCGCAGCCGCCGCCGCAACATCATCAACATAAACTGGTTGAAATTTGGTTTGGGCACCAACCAACGGGACAATCGGCGTTAGTCGACTGAGGGCTGCAAACCGATTTAAAAACTGATCCTCTGTACCAAATATCACGGAAGGGCGCAAAATTACGGCCTTGGGAAAATGCCCACGCACCAGATCTTCGCCCTCGGCTTTGGTGCGCGCATAGATGCTGTTGCTGTCAAGATTAGCCCCGATACTGGAAAGATGAACGAATTTCTTAACCCCGTTCAAAGCCGCAATACGAGCGACCCGCCCGGCGGCCTCAACGTGCACAGCCGCAAATTTCTGTCGGGGGTTTTCATGTAAAATACCAACGCAATTGACCACAGCATCAGCCCCGGCAATCGCCTGTTTAACCGAGGCTGCGTTACGCACATTCGCCAATATCGGTTCCACCTGACCAACGGTGCCATATGTTTTCACAAACATCGCCTCATTAGGGCGACGCACCGCCACCCGTACACGCCATCCCGCCCGCGCCAGTTTAAGTGCTATATAGCGGCCAACGAAACCTGAGCCACCAAAGATTGTAACGATTGGAGGGGTATTTGGCATGGTGCAGACTCCTGAAAAGTATGTGGCAAATTAATACGCTTCATTATAAAGATGAACAAGCTGTAAATCTATGGGGGTCAGAGTGTTAGAAACAAAATTAGATAGCCAACTGCGTATGTGGCATCTGTGGCTGATGCTGGCGGTCACGATAGGCATGGATATAACGCTCGCGAATATTGGCATGCAGATTACAGCCCTTGGCGGCGGCAACCCGTTTGACATCATGATTACCGGCTATACGCTGGCGCAGTTTGAAGCCAACCTTGCGGCCTGGGGCGATGTTGGAAAGCGGCTTTATCTGATGCGCTTGATCCCGCTGGATATGGTGTTTCCGTTCATCTATGGCTTTACATTATTTATCGCATGGGGAATTTTTGTTGGCTGCAAACGCCCTGTGCTTTATTGGAGCGGCGCTACAGTTGCCCTTGGTGCGGTGGTTTGCGACTATGTTGAAAACATGCGTATTGGCATGCTGTTGTCTGATATTTTGCCGCTAACCCATGACAATGTTGCAACCACATCAATGATTACAATGAGCAAATGGGGGTTTTCCGGGCTATATATTTTCATGCTGTGTATTGTGCTGATCCACAGGTTTTGGACACGCAAACATAATTAGTCCGGCTTTCTGCAAAGGCTCCGTTGACAGCCACCCCACAGCAGTATAAATCCCGCCCACACGACGACACCTGCCCAGGTGGCGGAATTGGTAGACGCGCTAGCTTCAGGTGCTAGTATTCGCAAGGATGTGGAAGTTCGAGTCTTCTCCTGGGCACCA
>CAYSAZ010000093.1:0-9420 GCA_964429065.1 uncultured Rhodobacterales bacterium | reverse complement strand
GCACCTCTTGCGCCAATATGGGTGTGGCTGTTCTTTGCAGAAACACCAAGCAGAGCAACATTGATTGGGGGCATCGTTGTATTCGCAGCGGTGATCAGCCACATTGTGCAGCAAAGCAGAGGTTCAACTCAAGTCAACTAAGGTGCATTGTTAGCTTTGGATGAAATTGCACGAACTCTTGCTTCAAAGCGCGGCCTTTATAATATTCCGGGCCAAATCAATGCGCCCTGAACCTAGCCAAACATCCCCGCATCGCGCGCCAGCAGCATGAAAGCGCGCCCCGTGCGGGTGTCGGCCAGCATCTGGATTTCGGCGTCATTCGCATCCGCACAAAAGGCCCGCAGCATGATATCAAAACGGCGCAAAAAATAGAGCGCGGTATCGCGGAAAATCTGGTCGGTTTTACCACGCTCGGCAATGCGTTCAAGCGCCTCGGGGGCGTCAAGACTGCCAACAGCAGCGACATCCTGGCCGCGCGTACCCGTTGCAAACAAGCGCCAGGCTTTGGCCGAGGCATCGCTTGGGCGCAGGTCATCCATGTATATCCCCTCTTGGGATAAAAGATTCAGGATATCTTCGGCGGCGCGCAGCAACTGATTGGCTTCTTCATCTTTTTTGGCCACCCTGAGGGCACGAAAACCTTCGGTGTCTTTCTCGTCACGTGGAAAATCAAGTGCGCGGATCAACCCGGCCCACCCCGGCGATGGTTCGGTGGTTTGCGGGGGTTCCTCGTCAAAAGTAAAGCGCCCCTGATCCGCAGCAGGAGAGGATGCAAGCTGTGCCTGCATCGCCGTTTGCATTTGCCCGACAGAGGTAATGGTGGTTTCCAGTTGCTTCAATTGGCCGGCCAGTTCGCTAACACGCTGTTGCATGGTTTCAATCCGGTTATCTTTAATGCGTGGCTGCGAGACCCGGCTTTGGCTTTGCGTGCCGCCCTGAAGGTCAAGAACCTGACGTTCAAGGCGCCGTGCTTCATCTTGAATTTGAAAGCTGTGGCGCATCAAACCGGCAGCGAGCCAGACCAATGCCAAAGGCAGAATTAGGGCCAGCAGGAAAAAGGTTATTTCCAGAAAGGGCGCACTGCGCGGGGTGGCCAGATCACCAAACAGGCCAAAATATCCAGCGCCATACCCGGCCAGCAATACCAGCCACAGCACCGAAAGCAGGGCTGCAAACAGCACTTCGCGACCTTCAAAGGCAGAGCGCGGGGATATTTTTTCAAACGGGCCGAGCATCAGCGTTCCTTATCTGCGATACCTCTAGATATACGCAATCGACAGAATTTCGTAGGATTTCTGGCCACCGGGCGTGCGTACCTCGATGCTGTCACCTTCTTCTTTGCCAATCAGCGCCCGGGCGAGGGGGGATTTGAGGTTCAGCAACCCTGCCTCAATGTCGGCCTCAGGCGTGCCAACAATCTGGTAGGTTTTCTCAACGTCGGTATCTTCATCCACCAATTTCACCGTTGCCCCAAATTTAACGGTGCCGGAAAGTTTACTTACATCAATCACATCAGCCAGACCGATAATCGATTCCAGTTCTTTAACGCGCCCTTCGATGTGGCTTTGTTCTTCGCGCGCCGCATGATATTCGGCATTTTCGGACAGATCGCCATGCTCTCGGGCCTCGGCGATGGCGCGAATCACGGCAGGGCGACGCTCGGTCTTTAGATGTTTTAGCTCTGAATCGAGTTTTTCAAAGCCTTTGGCCGTCAAAGGGATTTTTTCCATAGTTACCTCCGCTTTTGCGCGATTTGTTTATATATCTGATCAACCATAGTTTTCCCTAATACGATCTTCAAGGGATATCAGGCATTTGGCTAAAATCCGGCAAGATTGCGCCGCGTTATGATTGACCTTTTCCCAAATACTACGCTAGGCATTGGAAAACGTGCATAAAAGGAACGTAGCATGGCTGATATTGAACGCGAGTCGATGGAGTATGACGTTGTTATTGTCGGGGCTGGCCCGGCAGGGCTGTCGGCGGCGATCCGGCTGAAACAGCTTGATGCTGATTTGAATGTTGTGGTGTTGGAAAAAGGATCCGAGGTGGGGGCGCATATCCTTTCAGGCGCGGTGCTTGATACCTGCGGGCTGGATGCGCTTTTGCCTGATTGGCAGGATATGAACGCGCCGATCCGCACCAAAGTTACGTCTGACAAGTTTCTGGTTTTGGGCAAAGCAGGGGCCATGCGCATCCCGAATTTTCTGATGCCGCCCTTGATGCATAACCACGGTAATTACATTGTTTCTATGGCTAATGTGACCCGTTGGATGGCTGAAATCGCTGAGGGTCTGGGGGTTGAGATTTTCCCCGGCATGGCCTGCTCTGAGCTGGTTTACAGTGAAAACGGTGCTCTTTCAGGGGTTGTTGCTGGCGAATTTGGCAAACTTGCTGATGGCACTGAGGGGCCGTCATATGAGCCGGGTATGGTCTTGAATGGCAAGTATATATTTCTGTCGGAGGGTGCGCGTGGATCCTTGTCCAAACAACTGATCGCGCAGTTTGATCTGGATGCAGATTGCGATGTGCCAAAGTTTGGTCTGGGCATGAAAGAAATCTGGGACATCAAGCCTGAAAACCATGTTGAGGGCGAGGTTACCCATACCATGGGTTGGCCTCTGGGTTGGAAAACCGGCGGCGGCTCTTTCATGTATCACCTTGAAAACAATCAGGTTTATGTTGGATATATTGTCGATCTAAACTATAAAAACCCACATCTTTACCCCTATATGGAATTCCAGAATTGGAAGCATCACCCAAAGATCGCTGCGGTGCTTGAGGGGGGTAAACGGGTGGCTTACGGGGCGCGGGTTGTTACCAAAGGTGGCTACCAGTCGATCCCGAAAACGGCGTTCCCCGGCGGTGTGCTGCTGGGGTGTTCTGCGGGGCTGGTGAACCTGCCGCGCATCAAGGGCAATCATAATGCGATGCTGTCGGGCATTGCGGCGGCTGAGGCGGCACATGCAGCCTTGTCGGCAGGGCGCGCAAACGATGAGCTGGCCGATTATGATGCCGCTTTGCACAGCGGCCCGATTGCCAAAGATTTGAAACCTGTGCGCAATGTAGCGCCGCTAACGGGCGCGCTCGGGCCACTTGGCGGGCTGTTGTTTGGCGGGTTTGATATGTGGGTGGCAACGCTGTTGAAGTTCAACCCGTTTGGCACCTTTAAACACGGCAAAAACGATGCGCAATCAACGGGTAAAGCGGCAGATTACCCGGTGCTGGAATACCTTAAACCCGATGGTATTTTGTCGTTTGAGCGCCTGACCAACGTCAGTTTCTCCGCCACCAATCACGCCGAGGATACGCCTTGTCATTTGTTGCTGGGCGATGCCGATTTGCCTGTAAATATCAACTTGCCCGAATACGCTGAACCCGCGCAACGCTATTGCCCCGCGGGTGTCTATGAAATTTTGCGCGATGATGATGGTACGAATCCACGCTTTCAGATCAATGCGCAAAACTGTGTGCATTGCAAAACCTGCGACATCAAAGACCCCAGCCAGAACATCACTTGGGCAATTCCACAGGGTGGCGAGGGGCCAAACTATCCAAATATGTAGAAAAAACCCCCAAATGATAACAAATGAGTTATTTCTATACGTAATATAAAGCATTTAGTTGAAAGACATGCGCGGGCAGCATAGCTTATATTCAGGCATGGGTTTTAGGAGCAATGATTTTTATGGCCAATAATATGGTGAAATCGATATTTTTAGGCGCATCCTTTTGCGTGGTTACGGCGACAGCGGGTTTTGCACAAGGGTTGGCGGGGCCATATCTGGCGGCTACACGCGCCAATTTTAATAGTGATTTTGAAGATGCCGCACGATATTACACGGCTGCTATGGCGGTGGATACGCAAAATACCTACCTAAAACAAAACGCACTGGTTTCTTTTATTGCCGCGGGTGATTTTGATGTGGCTGTGTCCATTGCACAGGCGCTGCATGCGAGCGACGGTGATAATATTTTTGCCAATCTGGTGATCATGGTTGATCTGATTGACAAGGGTGATTTAGTCGCTGCGCAAGATGTTTTGCCCCAAGACCGCGCCCGGCTTTCGCCCCTGTTACAACACCTTATCCATGGCTGGGTAAAGGTCGGTAGCGGGCAGCTTGAGGCCGGGCTGGCCGAGTTTGATGGCATGTCTGAAAACGATACAATCGCGCTTTATGGACAATATCATAAAGCCTTGGCGCTCGCCGATAACGGCAATTTTGCGGATGCTGCTGATATTTTGGACGGCGATGATGGGCCGCTGCATATTAACCGCGACAGTATTTTTCTGCATGTCGCAGTTTTGGGCGAACTTGATCGTAAAGATGCGGCTTTGAATGTTCTGGATACGGCTGCGCTCCGTGGGTTTAAGGATGCAGAACTGACAACGCTTCGAGATGATATTGCTGCTGGAAAACCGCAAAAATATACGGATATTGACGCGCCTGCCCAGGGTATTTCCGAGGCTTTTTTGACCATAGCCGTGGCCTTAAGCCGTGATGAACCCAGCCGTTTGGCGCTGTTTTACGCACGTCTTGCGCAACATTTAAACGCTAATAGCGTGGATGCAGCCTTGACCGTTGCCAATATTTTGGAGCGCGAAGAACAGTTTTCCCTTGCGATTGAGGCATATAAATTCGTGCCACGCACATCGTTATCCTATAACAGCGCTCAAATTGGACGTGCCGAGGCAGAGCGCCGCACCGGGCAGATCGATGTGGCCACCAATACCCTGCTGGCACTGGCGGATGTTTTTCCACAAGATGTGAACACGTTGAACGCGCTGGGTGATATTTATCGTGGCGTAGATAATTTCACTGACGCCGTGGCCGCCTATACACGCGCCGTTGACGCAATTGAGCAGCCATTAAGCGGGCATTGGGTGTTGTTTTACACTCGTGGCATCAGTTATGAGCGTCTGGATAATTGGCCCGCCGCCGAGGCCGACCTTAAGCATGCGCTTGAGCTTTCGCCCAACCAGCCTTTGGTGCTGAATTACCTTGGATATTCTTATATTGAAATGGGCATAAATATGGCAGAGGCTCAGGCAATGATAGAAACGGCCGTCGCCGGAAAGCCCAATAGCGGCTATATTACCGATTCACTGGCTTGGGTATTATATCGTCTGGGGAAATTCGAAGAAGCAGTGCCGCATATGGAACGTGCAGCAGAATTACTGCCGGTAGATCCGGTGATAAACGACCATTTGGGCGACATTTTATGGATGGTTGGCCGTAAGCTGGAGGCAAAATTCCAATGGCGCCGTGCCATGTCTTTTGATCCAGAGAAAAAGGATGTGATCCGTATTAAACGCAAGCTTGAGCTTGGACTTGATATGGTTTTGACTGAAGAATCCAACCTTTAATGGTAAAATATCTGGCCCGCGCCAAGGTTAATTTATGCCTGCATATTGTTGCTCAGCGCCGCGATGGCCTGCATCTTTTGGATTCGTTGGTCGTGTTCCCCGAAATTGGGGATATTATTGAAGGCAAAGCGTCCGATACATTGCGCTTGCATATTGACGGACCGTTTGGCCAAAATCTGGAGGCTGAACCAGATAATCTGGTGTTGCGTGCAGCCCACGCGATGTCGCCCCCCCCCACGGCGCTGCATTTACAAAAGAACCTACCGCTGGCCGCCGGTATTGGTGGTGGCTCGGCAGATTGCGCGGCAACGATCCGGCTGCTGTCCGATATGTGGGATATCCCGCACCCTGCGCAAGATGTATTGGCCCACCTCGGGGCCGATGTGCCAGCCTGCATGACGGCGCACCCAATTCGCATGCAAGGTATCGGAGATATCTTATCGCCATTACCCAACCTGCCGGATTTCTGGATGGTGCTGGTTAATGCAAATCAAAGCGTCAACACGGCCGCGGTATTTGCAGCACTTGATAAACGACAAAATGCCGAGATTGCCGATTTACCATCAGATTTTGCCGATACAATCGATTTTTTCAATTTTCTGTCAAAACAACGCAATGATATGTACCGTGCGGCCACTGGTATATGCCCGGTTATCCAAGATGTGTTAACGGAATTACACGCGATAAATGCTTGCGCGCTGGCCCGTATGAGCGGCTCTGGCGGGACATGTTTTGGCCTGTTTGAAACACCAGCCACGGCGCAGGCCGCGGTGCAGGACATACAAGCCAGACATCCCGACTGGTGGGTGCAAATGGCTAAGGTTTGATCTTATAGCACACGGGAAACCACAAAATCACTAAGGTTTTCTAGCAGGGTTTTTAGTTCACAATCGGGCAATGGGGCCAGAGCGGATTTGGCTTTTTCAGCCCAGATCAACGCCTTGGTGCGGGTCTGTTCAAGGGTCGTATATTTTGCAAACAAGGCCATTGCATGGGCTAAATCCCCGTCATCTTGCTGACGCTTTTCAATAACCTTAACCCAGAACAAACGTTCTTTTGGGGTTGCGTTGGCGATGGCCAGAATGACCGGCAGGGTTAACTTTCCTTCGCGGAAATCATCGCCGGTATTTTTGCCAAGCTTGGCACTGGCCCCGCCGTAATCCAGCAGATCATCGACGATTTGAAAACTGATACCAAGCGCGTCGCCATAGGTATGCAGGGCCGTGATATGTGTGTCCGGTGCTTTGGCGATCACCCCGCCCACTTCACAGGCCGCGGCAAATAACGCGGCGGTTTTTCCACGTATTACCTGCAGATATATCGCCTCGCTGGTTGCAAGGTTTTGGGCGGCTGTAAGTTGCAAAACCTCGCCCTCGGCAATGACCGCAGAGGCGTTTGCCAGAATATCCAGCACCCGCAGATTGCCGACCTCGCACATCAACTGGAAAGAGCGCGCAAATAGGTAATCTCCGACCAGCACAGAGGATTTGTTATCCCATAACAGGTTCGCCGTCGCACGCCCGCGGCGCTGCGTACTTTCATCCACGACATCATCGTGCAACAGGGTCGCGGTATGGATAAACTCGACCGTTGAGGCCAGTTTCACATGATCCGTGCCCGCATATCCCAGCATATTCGCCGTGGCCAAAGTCAGCATCGGGCGCAGACGTTTACCGCCGGCCTCAACCAGATGCGCGGTCACCTCGGGAATTCGGGGGGCATGCTCGCTGGCCATGCGGGTGCGAATAAGGGTGTTAACCGCCTGCATATCCTTGGACAGATGTGCCTGAAGTTGCTCAAACGGACCGTTTTTCATCATGTTTCCCCCTTATCTCTCGACGTTATGGCCGATAGCGCGTATCTTTTCTCTATGAAAGAGATTTTGCGCACAACTGACCCGACGATCATTTCTTTTGCAAGCGCTTTGCTGCGCAGTGAAGATATAGAGCCGTTTGTGCTCGACGTAAATATGAGTGTTCTTGAAGGTGGTATCGGTATTTTTCCGCGCCGCATGATGGTGGCGAATGCTGAACTGTTCATGGCGCGCGCGATTTTGCGTGATAATGGGGTGGAGGTTTCGGGTGATACATGAATTTTGCCGAGGATAACCTAAGTTGTGATGACTTTTTGGATGGCCAAATACAAATATGGCAACCAAAAGATGGATATCGCGCTGCAACAGACCCGGTTCTTCTTGCCGCCGCAATAGACGCAAAAGCCGGGCAAAACGTTTTGGAATTGGGGTGCGGGGCAGGGACGGCATTGGCGTGCCTTTGTTACCGCGTGCCAGATTTAAACGCGCATGGGTTGGAGCTGCAGCCGGATTATGCCGCACTCGCTGTGCGTAATGGCGCCCACAATGGTTTGAAGTTTTCGATCCATGCCGGCGATTTACTGGAGATGCCAAAAATATTGCGCCAGCAGAATTTCGATCATGTTTTTGCCAATCCGCCGTTTTATGCAGCCAAGGCCAGCTCTGCGCCACGGGATTCTGGTAAGAATACGGCACATCGCGAGGCAGGCGCGCTGTTATCGGATTGGATTTCCATAGGGCTGCGACGTTTAAAACCGCGCGGGCATTTCACGATTATTCACCGTACTGAGCGTCTGCCAGATATCCTTGCTGCGTTAGAAAATAAGGCAGGGGACATCCATATTCTACCCCTTAGTGCGCGCAAAAAACGCGAGGCCGGTCGGGTTATTTTGCGTGCACGAAAAGGGGCTGCGGGGCCGCTGCGTTTACTGGCTCCATTGGTTCTTCACACAGGTAATGCGCATAGTGTTGATGGGGAAAATTACACGTTAGACGCGAAAAATATATTGCGAAACGCACAACCTATAGTATTGTGAATGCACCACACGTTAATACTTGCCCCTTAGAACAGGGGGAATCTCAGGATGATGGTGCATGAAGATAGGTGTTGGATTTTTAATATTGGCAATGGCTTTGACGCCACTGACAGACGGGTTTTCAAAGTCTCTGGTGCAAAATCATACAACGTTTTTTGTTGTGTTTGTGCGGTATTTTTCCGCCGGGGTGATCGCCCTGCTTTTGGCAATAGTGTTGAAAAAACCCATTGAAATCCCGCGCAATGATCGTTTGGGGCAGGTGTTTAGAACTGCGCTGATGATGGGGGCTATGGTGGCGTTGATTTTTGCGTTGTCTTTGGTGCCTTTGGCCAAAGCGGTTGGGGGATTTTTGATTGCGCCCGTTGTTGCCACGATTATCTCTGTAATAATGCTGAAAGAAAAAATGTGCACAACACGCCTGATAGGATCTCTGTTTAGTTTTATCGGGGCATATATTATATTAAAACCCGAGGGTGGTTTTGAGTTTGGCACTTTCATGGCCTTGTTTGGCGGCTTCCTTTTGGGGTGTTATCTTGCGGCAACGCGGCGCGCAACTGTGCATGGCGGGGCGTTTTCCACCCTCATTGTGCAGTGTTTATTAGGAGCTGCGATGATCGCCCCTCTGGCCTTTATCGGTGGATTTCCTGTGTTAAGCTCGGGCGAAGTTATCTACATACTCGCGCTTGGGGCGGTGTCGGCAATCTGTCATTTTCTGACCGTACTTGCATATCACAAAGCCGAGGCCTCAGTACTGGCGCCGTTCTTTTATTTCAACATAGTTTTTGCAATACCGGTTGGGTATTTCTGGTTTTTGGAGGTGCCAAGCCTGCCAACCCTGATCGGATTATTTTGTATCGTATTGGGCGGTATTTTAGCGATGATATCGGTGCGCGTTCGTGTAAGCGGTTTTACAGGCCTTTTTGCCCTACCTGTAGAATTTGCACGAAAATTTAACTTGAAGGTGTGATGACAAATCATATGTATTATGATGTGATAGGATCACACACAACAATGAAGGAGAGAAATATGAGCCTGCATTCCCACTTGAGTGAGCTTAAGAAAAAACATGAAACCCTTTCCGATAAAATTGAGATAGAACAGCGAAGCCCGGGATCGGATGATTTGGATGTATCGGGTCTCAAAAAAGAGAAATTGTTATTAAAAGAAGAAATTATACGCATTGCGGCGCAAGTCTGACAACG
>CAYSAZ010000092.1:0-9434 GCA_964429065.1 uncultured Rhodobacterales bacterium | reverse complement strand
TGGTTTTTATGCTGGCTTTTGGCACGGTGGGCTGGAAAATGACGGCGCTGGCCACCAGTACCCCGACTGAGCCTGCATCCCTTGGGCGCAGTGTGCAAATCGTTAACCAACGGGCCGATATTGTCGATCGCAATGGCGAAATTCTGGCAACAAACCTGATCACGACCTCACTTTTTGCCCATCCGCAAGACATGGTGGATAAACGCGGGGCAGCCAATGGTCTGGCGTATATTTTCCCTGATCTCAATGCAGATAAACTCTATCGTCAGTTTTCTGGCAGCCGCAAATTCGTGTGGATCAAACGCCAGCTTTCGCCAGAGCAACACCAGATGGTCTATGATCTGGGCGAACCTGGCTTGCAATTCGGCCCGCGTGAATTGCGTCTTTATCCCAACGGTAATCTGGCGGCCCATGTTCTGGGTGGCACGGCGTTTGGCCGCGAGGGGGTGCATGCGGCCGAGGTCATAGGCACCGCAGGCGTGGAACTGGAGTTTGACACATTCCTGCGCGACCCCGCCAAGGATGGCGCGCCGCTGGAGTTGTCGATCGATATTTCCGTGCAGGCGGCCATGCGCCGGGTTCTAGCCGGCGGCATGGCGATGATGAAGGCCAAAGGTGCCTCGGCTGTTTTGATGGAGGTCGATACCGGCCAAATCCTGTCCATGGTTTCTTTGCCTGATTTTGATCCCAACCACCGCCCGGGCTTGCCGGTTAGCGGTGACCCTGCCGACAGCCCGTTGTTTAACCGGGCGGCACAGGGGAAATACGAACTCGGCTCGACATTCAAGCTGTTTACGGCGGCTTTGGCGATGGAAACCGGGGTTGCGAACCCAAATACAATGATCGATACGCGTGGGCCGTTGCGCTGGGGGAAATTCAAGATCAGGGATTTTCACAACTATGGCGCACGTCTTAGTTTGATGGATGTGATCGTCAAATCCTCCAATATTGGCAGTGCAAATCTGGCGCGCGAAATCGGGGCGGCGCGCCAGCAGGATTTTTTGCGCAGTCTTGGGTTTTTTGCAGCCCTGCCGGTGGAACTGAGAGAGGCGCGGCGCTCAAAACCGATTTTGCCGGCGCGTTGGTCGGAATTATCGGCCATGACCATTTCTTATGGCCACGGATTGGCCGCCACGCCGTTGCATCTGGCCAGCGCTTATGCGGCTATGACCAATGGCGGGCTAAAAGTTACGCCGACGCTTTTGAAAAATACCGCAGCACCGACAGAGGCAGATCGCGTGATCTCGCCGCAAACCTCGGGGCATTTGCGCGATATGCTGCGCCAGGTTGTTGTGCGGGGTACGGCATCGCTGGGGGATGTGGCCGGGTATCAGGTTGGTGGCAAGACCGGTACGGCGGATAAGCCAAACCCGCAAGGGGGCTATTATGAGGATAGGGTGCTGGCGACATTTGCCAGCGTTTTCCCCATGGATGCCCCTAAATATGTGCTGGTGGTAACGCTTGATGAACCCGAAGTTTTCATGGCCGGTGAATTGCGCCGCTCCGCAGGCTGGACGGCCGTGCCGGTTGGGGCAGAAATCATCCGCCGGATTGCACCGATTATGGGCATGCGGCCGCAATGGTTTGACGAGGATGCCCAGACGCCCGCTTTGATCTTGACGCGAAACTAACAAGGGGTGAAACGTAGCCCGATGAACGTACCGTCAAAATCTCTGGAATCTCTGGTGCCCGCTGGCATCAAAATCATTGCTACCGGTGCAATAGCGATGATCACGGGGCTGTCGGTAGATAGTCGCGCAACCAAACCCGGGCATCTTTTTGCGGCACTCCCCGGCAGCAATGTTCATGGCGCAAGCTTTGTGAAATATGCCGTTCGCATGGGGGCGGTTGCAGTCTTAACCGATCAGGCGGGATATGATTTGGCGCAAAGCGAGGGCGGGTATGATGTACCCTACGTGATTGCCGATGATCCACGCATGGCTTTGGCAAAGGTAGCCGCTGCATGGTTCGGTGCGCAGCCAGAAGTTATGGTGGCGGTGACCGGGACTAACGGAAAGACTTCGACCACCAATTTTCTGCGGCAAATCTGGGAAGCGCTGGGCTTTAATGCGGTGAATTTCGGTACAACAGGTGTTGAGGGCGCAATTTCCGCACCATTGTCGCATACGACGCCGGAACCCATCGTTTTACATGAACTTCTTGCACAACTGGCCGCTGCTGGCGTCACGCACGGCGCGATGGAGGCGTCAAGCCACGGTCTGGCACAGCGCCGCCTTGACGGGGTGCGTTTGCGCGCGGCAGGTTTTAGCAATCTCAGCCGTGATCATCTGGATTACCACAAGGATTTCGCCGACTACTTTACCGCAAAGGCCGGCCTGTTTCGCCGTCTGCTGCCAAAGGGTGCAACCGCAGTGCTGAATATCGATGATCCCAAAGGTGCTGCGTTGGTAGCCGAGATGCAAGGCACCCGTCCGCTGATCACAGTTGGGCAAACGGTAGATGCGGATATCCAGATCGCGGACATTCGCTATCGCATGGAGGGCTTGGATGTTTTGGTGAAATACCAAGGGCACAGCCATATGTTGGCGCTTAATTTACTGGGCGGATTTCAGGCGGAAAACGTTATGTTGGCCGCCGGTTTGGCGATTGCTTGCGGGGCGAATGCAGAGGCGGTTTTCAAAACCCTGCCGCAATTGCAAACCGTGCGGGGCCGTATGGAACTGGTAGCAACCCGCAAAAACGGCGCCAGTATATTTGTCGATTTCTCCCATACACCCGAGGCACTGGAAACCGCATTGCAAGCGATGCGCCCACACGTTATGGGCCGCTTACTGGTGGTTTTTGGCGCAGGCGGGGACCGCGACAAAGGCAAACGTCCGCAGATGGGCAAAGCGGCGCTCAATAATGCAGATGTTTTGTTCGTGACCGATGATAACCCGCGCAGCGAAGTGCCAGCCGATATTCGCGCCCAGATTCTGCTGGCCTGTCCGCAAGCCAATGAAATCGGCGATCGGGCAACGGCCATCCTGAGCGCGGTTGATGCGCTGAAGGCGGGGGATGCTTTGTTGATTGCGGGCAAGGGCCATGAAACCGGACAGATTGTTGGCGATGATATTCTTGATTTTAACGACGCAGAACAGGCCAGCATCGCTGTTGCCGCCCTTGAGGGGATGCAATGAGCGCGCTTTGGACATCTGACGAGGCAGTGCGCGCAACTGGGGGCACTTGTGGGTCTGAATGGGCGGCATCGGGTGTTTCGATTGATACACGCACGTTGAAAAAGGGGGATTTATTCGTTGCCCTTAAAGATATACGCGATGGGCATGAGTTTGTAGCACAGGCACTGGAAAACGGTGCAGCGGCAGCGCTGGTGTCTTATATTCCCTCGGGGGTTGATAGTGATAAGCTGCTGATAGTACCCGATGTGCTGCGCGGGCTTGAGGCTTTGGGTAAAGCGGCGCGCAAGCGGGCAGGTAAGGTGATTGCGATTACCGGTTCTGTGGGGAAAACCAGCACCAAGGAAATGCTGCGCATCGCCCTTGCGGGACAAGGAAATCTGCATGCGTCTGAAAGCAGTTACAACAATCACTGGGGCGTGCCGTTGACCTTGGCGCGGATGCCCAAAAATACAGATTTTGCGGTGATTGAAATCGGTATGAACCACCCCGGCGAAATCGCACCCTTGTCGCGGTTGGCGCGCCCGGATGTGGGGATTATTACCAATGTTGCGGCGGTGCATATGGCGGCGTTTGCCAGTGTAGAACAGATCGCGGCGGAAAAAGCGGCGATTTTTGAAGGGATGCAGGATACCGGCATTTCGATCCTTAATGCGGATATTGAAACCAGTGATATTCTGGCCAAAGGCGCGCCGGGAAAAATATTGCGGTTTGGTGTGGCTCTAGATGCTGATTTTCACCTGCAAAACGTGGAAGTCAGGGCGAATGAAACCCGTATTCGGGCAATAATCCCCGGCGGAAACATTGCCTTTACGATAGGCTCTGCTGGCCAACATTTGGCGTTGAATGCACTGGCGGCACTGGCGGCTGTGCAGGCTATTGGCGGGGATATCACCCAAGCAGCAGAGGCTTTGGGCGACTGGCAAGCCATGGCCGGGCGGGGCGGGCGTTGGCCACTTGGCGCGCTGACCTTGATTGATGAAAGTTATAATGCCAACCCGGCATCCATGGCCGCAGCGCTTGCAATGACTGCCGCATCAAATGGCCGAAAAACGGTTATTTTGGGCGATATGTTGGAACTCGGCGCGCAGGAACTAGCGTTTCATCGCGAAATCATGCAAAATTTCGGCATGGCTGATATTGATGTAATACATTGCATTGGCCCGCGTATGAAAACGCTTTACGATATTTTGCCAGATAAAAACCGCGGTGAATGGGCCGAAACTGCGGCGGCCTTTGTGCCAAAACTGGGGCCCTTGCTGGAAGATATGGATGTGGTCATGGTAAAAGGCTCGCTTGGGATGCATATGCGCTTAATTGTTGACGCGATCAAAGAATTGGGCGAAGCCCGTCCCAAAAGTAAAACCGGAGACCTGTAATGCTGTATTTTCTTAACGAACTGTCTGACGGCGGCGATTTTTTTAACCTTTTCCGTTATATCAGTTTTCGGGCTGGCGGGGCGTTTTTTACAGCGCTGATCTTTGGGTTTGCTTTTGGCTTACCGTTGATTAACCTGTTGAAACGTAAACAAAAAAGAGGTCAGCCCATACGTGAGGACGGCCCCGAGAGCCATATTTTGGCCAAAGCTGGCACGCCAACCATGGGCGGCGTGCTGATCCTCGGGGCGATTCTGGTTTCGACATTATTATGGGCGCGTCTTGATAACAGTTATGTCTGGATGGTGCTTTTCGTAACCTATAGTTTCGGGTTGATTGGTTTTGCGGATGACTATCAAAAAGTTGCCAAAAATAACCATAAAGGGGTCTCGGGAAAAATTCGCCTTGGGGCCGGTTTTATCATCGCCGCCATAACCGCTGTTTGGACAATGCAGGTGCAAGATCCGGGCTTAGCGGGGTATCTGGCGTTTCCGGTGTTCAAGGATGCCCTGGTGAATTTAAGTTTTATGTACATACCTTTCGTGATGATTGTGATCGTCGGAGCAGCAAATGCGGTGAATTTTACAGATGGTTTAGACGGGCTGGCGATTATGCCGGTGATGATTGCTGCGGGGTCTTTCGGGATCATTGCTTATCTGGTTGGGCGCGTGGATTTTACGGAATATCTGGATGTGCATTATGTGGCAGGCACGGGTGAGCTGACAATATTTGTCGCCGCGCTAATCGGTGGCGGTCTTGGCTTTTTATGGTATAATGCGCCGCCCGCCGCGGTATTCATGGGGGATACAGGGTCGCTGGCACTCGGGGGCGCGCTCGGGGCGATGGCTGTGGCGACCAAACATGAGATCGTGCTCTCGATCATCGGGGGTTTGTTCGTGGTAGAGCTGTTAAGCGTGGTTATTCAGGTGTTATACTATAAAAAAACCGGCAAAAGGATTTTTCTGATGGCACCGATCCACCATCATTTTGAGAAACGCGGCTGGGGCGAAAGCCAGATCGTGATCCGGTTCTGGATCATTTCCCTGATATTGGCGCTGGTCGGGCTGGCCACGTTAAAGCTGCGCTGATGATCCCGGTAAAAGGATATAAAGATCAGCGCGTCGGGGTGCTGGGGCTGGGGCGCTCGGGGTTGGCGACGGCTGCGGCGCTGAAAGCGGGGGGGGCTGTTCCTGTCTGCTGGGATGACAATGAGGATGCGCGCGATGTGGCCGCGCGTGCGGGTTATGAAATCACCGACCTTAGCCGTGATAAGGTATGGCAGGACCTTAACGCCCTGATCGTATCCCCCGGCATTGCGCATCTCTATCCTGCGCCCCATCCCGCAGTCCTGCAGGCCTGGGCCCACGGGGTTGTGCCTGATAATGATGTGGGGCTGTTCTTTCAATCCTTTGCAGCACCCGAATGGGATAGTTTTGAACGCTACCCGCGGATTGTATGCATAACCGGTTCCAACGGAAAATCGACAACCTCGGTTTTGGTCCATCATATTTTGCAAAGCGCCGGGCGAGCTACGCAGCTTGGCGGTAATATCGGCAAAGGTGTACTGGGTCTGAACCCTGCCATCGACGGGGATGTGGTGGTGCTTGAGCTGTCATCCTATCAGATTGAGCTGGCGCGTACCTTGCAACCTGATATCGCCGTATTTTTGAACCTGTCGCCCGATCACCTTGATCGCCACGGTGGGCTTGGCGGGTATTTTGCGGCCAAGAAACGGCTGTTTACCCAAGGTGGACCAGAGCGTTCGATCATTGGGGTCGATGAGGTAGAGGGGCAGTTTTTAGCCAATTCCCAGCAAGCTGGCGGGGTCGATCAGGTGATTTCGCTGTCTGTTAAGGGCCAGTTAAAGGGCGTGGGCTGGAGCGTTTTTGCCCGCAAAGGGTTTTTGGTGGAATGGCGCAAGGGGCGGCAGATGGCCTCGATTGATCTGCGCGAAATGGCGAGCCTGCCCGGGATGCATAATCATCAAAATGCTTGCGCCGCTTATGCGGTTTGTCGTGCGCTGGGGCTGGCTCCCAAGATGATTGAAGCAGGCTTGCACAGCTATGGTGGCTTGCGGCACCGGTGCCAGATTATAGCTGAAATTGACGGGGTGCGGTTTGTGAATGACAGTAAAGCGACAAACGTTGATGCTGTTGCTAAAGCATTGGCAACCTTTGATAATATTCGCTGGATCGCCGGTGGAGAGCTAAAAGAGGGTGGTATCAGCGCGCTAACACCGCTGTTTGAACGCCTGCGCAAAGCCTATCTGATTGGAGAGGCTGCCAAAGATTTTGCGGTTACGCTTGGCAACACGCCCCATGTTATTTCCGGCACGCTGGAGGCGGCGGTCGAAGCTGCCAAAGCTGATGCGCAAAAGGGCGATGTGATCCTGCTCGCCCCGGCTTGCGCCAGTTTTGACCAGTTCAAAAATTTCGAAGCCCGAGGTGCTGCATTTGAAGCGCTGGTTATGGCGGAAAAATAACCTAACCCATAAGCGTTTCAGCAAAAAATGCCTCTGCGTCATTAACCTCAACCAGTTTTTTCCCCTCGATTTGCCAAAATCGGTTGGCAACGGCGCGCACAAACGTGCGATCGTGCGAAACCAGCAGGCTGGTGGCTTGGTGTTTGCATAATTCATCCTCCAAGGTTTCCTGCCCCTCTATATCAAGGTGATTTGTCGGCTCATCCAGCAGGTAAAAATTTGGGGTGCTCAGACGTAATACCAGCATCGCCAAACGCATTTTCTGCCCACCCGAAAGTTTTGGAATTTTTGCCTTTTGCAAATCAAAATCAAAGCCTGCCCCAGCCAAAAGCGTGCGTGCGCGTTGATCCCCCACATCAAAGCGGTCAGTGATTTCTGCATGGGCTGTGCGGGTTTCATCGAGTTGGCTAAGGCTTTGATCTGAATAACCAATCTTTAAGGATGGCGTGACACGAATGTCTTTGTGCGTCTTGGCGATTGCGTCATGAATGAGGGTAATAAACCGTGTTTTGCCGGTGCCATTTTTGCCCAGCAAAACAATGCGTTCACCGCGGTTAATCCAGATTTTTCCGCTGTTAAATAACACCCGCCCATCGGGTGTGCAGATATCAACATTATCCAGTGCAATAAGTGCTTTGGCATGGGTGCCGCTATTGGCGAGCTTGATGTCCCCCACAAAATTATCCTTATGCGCAGGGCGTGCCGCATTTTCCAGTTTTTCTGCACGCTTCTTAAGCTGTTTGGTCTTGGTGATCAGCAAATCAGAACCAGAGTTTACCCCGATGTTTTTAAGCTTTGCCGCCTGCCTGCGGAGCTGGTTGGCTTGCTTTATGTCATTGCTGAACTTTCGGGCATCAGCCGCGTCTGTGACCTCTAGTGCGGTGCGTGCCTGTGTGTAAGGCAGTGCAAAAATTCGCGAGCGGGTTTCGCGCAAAAATAGTGTGCGGTTTGTGATTTCATCCAAAAATGCCCGGTCATGGCTGGCAACAATAACCGGAATACCCCGGGCCACGGTATTCAGCCAGCTTTGCAATATTCCGATGCGCGAAAGGTCCAGGTGATTTGTTGGTTCATCCATCAAAAGCACGTCAGGTTACGCTTCGCTAGCCGGTTCTCGGTTTTCGGCTTCATCAACAAACTTCCTGCGCCCTTTATATACGCCTTTGCTCTTTGCTGCTTCTATCCCGGCGCGCTGGAGATCTTTGATAAATTTCAGTTCCATATCGGCCACCACACGTAAGCTTATTCTATTGGCAAACGCCCTGATAAAGCAGGATCGTATGTGGACCCAATTAAAGCATGATTAAGACGGTTACTATTCAGCAATAGGCCGATTTTTCTCATCGCCGCGTTAGTCTTTCAATTGGTGTTAGCGGTGCCAGGACGGTCACATATACTGGTTACCATTCTTTGTTGAAGGCGCGAAAGCTACGCTTCGCGCCTTGCCTATTTGTGAAGCGTGAGAGTGATGCCACTAAAGTCACCAGACATTAGATCAACGCCATTGTGCTTCGCAAGTTGATCTAGAGTTTTGATAAGAGGAATAAGATGTGGTGGGAAATCGTCTAAGTCTGTACCCTTGACCACCTTCCCTGTTTTCGCTCCGTTAGAACCAAAATTCAGAGCATCTGACATAAGATCTAACCCTCCAGGCATCTTGCTGCATGAAGTTGGAGAAATAGGGCAAAAATTTGGTTCACAATGCGCCGGCGGCGGATCCGTCCACCAGCACTCTTTGCCCCACTTTGGTGGGCTCAGCTGTTTGTTAGGATTAACGAACGAGATCGTGGTTTGTGAATCATCATGAAACGACACCCCAAGCGGAAATGGTGCAAAATCAGTACCCATAAATATTCTCCATATGTTGCATTTGTTTATGTTACCCATCCTTAAAACACTCCCGCGAGAATAGCACAAAGTCGCCGCTCTCAGCGTTGATTTTGAAATCGGAATCAATTGGAACCACACAAGACGATGACACAGTTGCCTGCGGTCGTTCATCAAGAAGATCAAATGTGAAAGTCATCCGGATTGCTCCGATTTCATTTTGTGCAACGAACTTTAGAAATTCCGAATAAATCCAGAAATTTTCTCTGATAAGATTACCGTCAGCATCAAATGTTCTTCGAGGATGGTACTGGATCTCACTAGAAACACTTGCTTGTGGAGGTACCGTAATAGCGCCAATTGGCTTTCTAGGATCACCTAAATACTGCCACGCCAAAGTGATCGCTTTAACGACTGAACCATTGGTATCAAGAACCTCAAATAGAAGGTCTGACGACGTCGCGGTGAAGGAGTGCGGTGCAGCCGTATCATTAAGCAAAATTATGGGTGTGGCTGTGACAAAAAAACTGCTGTCCGCCTCGCATGTGACACCATCATTTGAGAGTGTCAGATCTTCTGTGTATGAGTAAAATGGTCCATGCTTCACCACTG